>BDTG01000007.1 GCA_002897695.1 bacterium BMS3Abin14 | reverse complement strand
TGATACCTGCATAGTTGTCCTGGAGGTTGATCTTGACGGCGAGTCTGCGGTCATCGGAGCCCTTGCCGATTCGGTAAAGGAGGTTTTCGAGCTGACCCCGGACCTGATAGAGCCGCCCCCCAGAATAGGGACCAGACTTGATACCGATTTTATCCTCGGGATGGGCAAACACGGAGAACAGTTCATCATTATCCTTGATGTCAATAAGGTGTTTACAGTGGAAGAACTTTCCCGTGCCAAGGAAACAGGAGGAATTTTGGACGCTCTGGAGGAAGACGGCAAAGGGGTTGCTGAGGAAAGTGGACCGCCGGAATCCCGGCGAAAATCCTCCTCCCGGAAAAAAGCTTCCGCCGGAAAAACTCCGAAGAAGAAAGAGAAGAAACAAAAGATACCGTCATGAAAAATGGTAACGTTAATATGGGTGACCTGCTTTCCGTATCCATGAGCACGGGAGTGTTTGGCAGGTTCAGTACTTTCATCCAGGAGGCCTGTGGAATAAAGATGCCGCAGGTCAAGCAGACCATGCTGGAATCCCGCCTGAGGAAGCGCCTGCGTGCTCTGAACATGAATTCATTCGAGGATTACATGAACTATGTGTTCAGCGCTGAAGGGATGAAGGACGAGGTTTTCCAGATGATCGATGCGGTGACCACCAACAAGACCGATTTTTTCCGGGAACCGGCACATTTTCAGTATCTTCAAAGGGAAGCTCTTCCGGAGCTGATGGGGCTTTACGGTGCAGGTCAAAAGCGGCCCCTTAATGTCTGGAGCGCCGGGTGTTCTTCGGGCAAGGAACCCTACAGCCTGGCAATGGTCATCTCGGAATTCGCACCGAAGCATCCCGGCTACCGGTTCTCCATCCTGGGTACGGACATATCCACACGCGTTCTTGAGAGGGCCCGGCGCGGGATATACCCTGAGGACAGGGCGGAACCGATCCCCATGGAGATGAAGAGAAAGTACCTGATGCGAAACAGGGACCGGCGCCTGGGATTGGTGCGCGTCGTTCCGGAACTGAGATCCAGGGTCAGCTTCCGCAGGCTGAACCTCATGGATGATAATTATCTAATGAGGGTGGCTTTCGATATCATCTTCTTCCGCAATGTAATTATCTACTTCAACAAACGCACCCAGGGAGAGCTTCTTGTAAGAATATGCTCCCATCTCGTCGACGGAGGCTACCTCTTTCTCGGGCATGCAGAAACTCTTCACAGCTTCGATCTGCCTGTCAGGCAGGTTTCTCCCATGGTTTACCGAAAGACGGGATAATGTCTCCTGGTACGCAAGGCAAGGCCGGCCGGTCGCGGATAACCCGGGTCCTTGTGGTTGACGATTCTGCTCTCGTGCGTCAAACACTGACCCGGATTCTGGCCATGGACCGGGACATAGAGGTCATCGGAGCGGCTGCGGACCCCTACATAGCTGCCCAGAAAATACGCGACCAGGTCCCGGACGTGATTACCCTGGACGTGGAGATGCCGCGGATGGACGGGCTGACCTTCCTCCGGAAGATCATGAGCCAGCATCCCATTCCGGTGGTAATCTGCTCTGCTCTGACAGATAAGGGCGCGGATACCACGATCAAGGCTCTGGAATACGGGGCTGTGGATATCATTCGAAAGCCGCGTCTTGGCGCGAAACGTTTTCTGGAAGAATCCCGCATCCGGCTCTGCGATACGGTTAAAGCTGCGTCCAGGGCAAGGGTGAAGCTCCTCCCTGTTGTCCCTGCCATCGTGGGCATCCCACCCAAATTGAACGCCGACGCGGTGCTTAAGAAGCGTTCATCCAGGGCCATGATAAGGACCACCGAAAAGGTAGTAATGGTGGGGGCTTCCACCGGCGGCACCGAGGCCATAAAAAGACTTCTTGAAGCGCTGCCCCCGGATGCTCCGGGGATCGTTGTTGTTCAACACATGCCTGAACACTTCACCAAGGCATTTGCCCGGCGCCTGGACGGGGGCTGCAAAGTGACAGTAAAGGAGGCGCAAAATAACGACACTGTGCTCCAGGGGAGGGTACTCATTGCACCTGGAAATTTTCACACACTGCTCAAAAGAAGCGGGGCCCGCTATTACGTTGAGGTGAGAGACGGACCTCTCGTGAGTCGCCATCGCCCGTCAGTGGACGTCCTGTTCCGATCCGCTGCCCAGTTCGCAGGCTCCAATGCTGTTGGCGTGATCATGACGGGGATGGGGGATGACGGCGCGCAAGGGCTTTTGGAGATGAAGGAAGCCGGGGCCTTTACTGTTGCCCAGGATGAGACTACAAGCGTTATTTTCGGGATGCCGAAGGAAGCCGTTCAACTCGGGGCGGTGAGCGATGTTCTTCCTCTCGAATCCATTGCCGGAAGGGTACTGAAAGCCTGTTCCCTGTGATCCGCATTCGGAATTCACGGAGCAAAAGAAAAGTCCAGACGTGAAGAGGATAAGAATACATATCGGCGGGATCTATGCCGGCAGGGGGCCTGCGGTCGTTCAGACCCTTCTCGGGTCCTGTGTCGCGGTGTGCCTGTTTGACCCTGCAGGGAAAATCGGGGGAATGAATCACATCCTGCTTCCAGGAGAGCCACACTGGGATGGCAGGACCTTCGACGACTCTGCAAGGTTCGGGATCAACGCAATGGAACTGCTCATAAACCGGCTGTTGAATCTTGGGGCTGTCAGAAAGAACCTGCAAGCCAAAGTGTTCGGGGGTGCCCATATACTAAGATCCATTGATATGGACTCCTCTCCAGGAAAATCCAATGTCGAGTTTGTGTTCAATTTTCTCGAGTTCGAGAGATTTCCGGTTTTAAGCCATGATACGGGGGGACATAACGCGCGGAAGATATTCTTTCGAACGGACACGGGGGAGGTTCGGTTGAAAAGGATTCCCGAAATTCTCTTTAGCGGCGTGAAGAAGGAGGAGAGAAAATACAGGGAGCGGATTGAGGAGGAGATTGAGCAGGAAAACAAAATCACCTTTTTTCGAAACTGAAAATGACACTTTTCGCTTTCCGTTGAGCAAAAAGCCACGAACCTGCCTGTGCGTCGCACGCAGGCAGGTGGACCTTTTGCGAGTCCATCAAGATTGACGGAGAAACAAAGGCCCCCCGGACAATGCCTGTCTGGGGGGCCTTTTGCTGTCATTGTCGATGGATGGGGCCGTTGGGGTGCCGAACCGTCGTCTGAACAATTACAGTGTGGAGGAGGCCCGCTTGGTTGCTACGGGGAACTCCTCGTTGTTGGCCCACTCGATCCAGCTGCCGTCGTAGTTCTGTACTTCGGGGTAGCCGAGAGCCATGAGAACGAGAGAGGCGTAGGCGGAACGTATTCCAGTCTGGCAGTGGGCGATGATCTTCCTGTCGGGTGTGATCCCATGTGCTGCAAGCAGGACTTTCAGTTCGCTCGCAGGCTTGAGCACATTGATTCCGTCTTCTTCGTGGAGGAGATCGGTCCAGTTTAAATGGATCGCGCCGGGTATGTGACCTCCGCGGTCAGCCCTCACGTCAGTTCCCTCGTATTCTCCTAGACTTCTTACATCCCAGATGACGGTGTCCGGGTTGTTCAATCTTGTGAGAACCTCGTCCGCTTTGGCACGGATGGGTTCCTGACCGGATATCACATACTTCTTGACAGGTGCAGGCCGGGTTGGGAAAAAACTCACAGGGCGTCCTTCCTTCGCCCACTTCTCGTATCCGCCGTTGAGAACGTAGGCCTTGACATGTCCGTGATATTTAAGCGTCCAGGCCAGCCGGGCACTGTAGGGGTTGGTGTCCTCGGCATAGACAACCACCAGCGTCTCCGGGGTAATGCCGTAGTGGGCCAACAGGCGCTGAAATTCCTCAACCGTCGGCACAAGGCTTTTGACGCCGTGGCGGAAGCTCAGGAATTCGTCCTTGTTAATGTGCAGGGCACCGTCAACATGACCGAGAAGATATTTGGGGGTTGTTCGGACATCCACAACCTTGACCTGGTCCAGGTTTCGGGCGAGCCAGGAGGTTTCGACAAAGTAATCGGAAATGACGGCGCTGGCGGTCTGTGAAAAGGCGATGGAAAAGAATGTGAATAATATGGTTGCAATAACGGTTTTTTTCATGGTGCTGCCTCGATTCTATCAGGGTTGTGACGGGCTATTCTCCGCCATTCGTTGAAGCCTGTCGGGTTCACGGTTTTCTTCCGCTGTACAACACATGCACCGGCAATAACCTGCCACGGTACCACCTCCCTCCGATAATCACGCAAAATCACGGTACTATAAAATAGCCACCTTCATTGTTTCCCAACCAATAGGGTATGATCCTTTTGCTTTAATTTATTTTTTTTGTCAAGTATAAAATGCAGACATTGAATATTTACACCACTATTTGAATGGTAAAAGGGTTTTTTCACTGCTTGACGGATGGATATTTGGAATTGAGTTGCGCCGGGATAAGATTCTTAAAGGGTTTGGGGACCGTCTCGAGATAATGGGGAGGAAGGGATGAGCCGGCATTTCGGGAAAACATGGTTAAACTTACACAATGGAAGATAAAAGTAAAACCAGGCCTGCAACGGTCCTGACCTTCTGTCTTGTTGTTGCCGCTTTCATAGCGGTCGCAGTCCTGTGGACCTCAGCGGCCATATCCGCTGACATGGAGGGAAGTCCAATGACCGGCACACAGAGAAGGGACGGTCTCGCTGTGGCCACGTTCGCCGGAGGATTCGGGGAGGTTTAACGGGCCTATCGTTACCCGGATTGTTCCCGCGGGGAGGTTCTGGCCTGCCGAGGAGTACCACCGGGACTACTATCGAAAAAATCCGATCCGGTACAAATACTACCGTTGGGGTTCCGGCCGCGACAAATATCTAAAACGAATCTGGGGCGACAACGCCGAAACTGTCAAATAATTTCACGAATTCCCTTTCCACGCCTCTCCGGTTGTGATAACCGACCATTGATGATTTTCCACAACATCATCAATGGACTTTTTACGGCCTGTCATCACTGGAGAGGGGAAGGGCTTGCGGACCACTCATTCAACAGGCACAGTGCTTCCCATAGCGGCCATACTGGCCGCGATGCTTTTATGGGGCGGTTCCTTCGCGGCCATGAAAGTGACCATAGCGGCCCTTGGGCCGTGGACGGTGATCTGGATCCGTATGGCAGTGGCTCTTGTTATAATTTTGCCCCTGGCACGCAGGTTTCCGCCGCTTCATTACCGACCCGGAGACTGGAAACTCCTCATCCTTTTCGTTATTTTCGAACCATGCCTGTACTTCATTTTCGAGGCTAACGCCCTGAGATTTACCAGCTCCTCACAGGCGGGGGTAATATCGGCATCCCTTCCCCTCATGGTGGCTTTTGGCGCAAATTTTGCTCTGGGTGAGAGGGTGTCAAGGGCCACCGTTTTCGGGCTGTGTTTATCGCTGGGAGGAGTGGTCTGGCTGACCATGGCAGGTGATCCGAGCGCGGCGGCCATGAACCCGGTTCTGGGAAACGTGCTGGAGTTTGGGGCCATGGTATCGGCCGCGGGTTACGTCCTGCTGGTCAAGCGGCTCAGCGAGTGGTACAGCCCCTGGACCCTTACGGCCCTCCAGATTGTAACCGGGGCCGTTTTTTTCCTGCCGGGCGCTTTTCCCCTTCTGGATGGACGGGCAGCTGCCATCGGGGTCGGCGAAATTCTGGCTCTCCTCTATCTGGGCGCATTCGTGACTCTGGGGGCATACGGCCTTTACAACTTCGGACTTTCCCGCATCCCGGCCAATCACGCGGCGGCCTTCGTCAACCTCATCCCTGTGGTGGCGGTTTTCCTCGGTTGGAAGCTCCTCGGGGAAACCCTTAACAGCGGTCAGATCGCGGCGACCCTGTGCGTTCTGGCCGGTGTCTGGTTAAGTCAGGCCGGCTGGGGCCGATTGACCAGGTAGATTCCACTCGCCACACACCCCAATCCGAGCCATAGCTGGAAGGGCAGAGGATCCCCCTGCAGGATTCCTCCCAGCAGGACCCCGAACAGGGGCGCCAGAAATATGAAGGCGGCAAGACGGCTAACCGGGTATGTGTGGATCATCCAGAACCACAGTATGTAGCTGAAAAATGCCACGATAAGGGTCTGGTAAAGAAGCGCCCCTATCACAGGTCCGGTGAGGGTCACCGGCTTGCCGAGGTCAAGGAGGAGCCAGCCCAGGATCAGGACGGGTATCGAGAAAAACAGCTGGGCAAACAGGGTCTGATAGTGATCGATGGGGCGCTTCCCGGATACCCTCTTGATGTAAAGGGTGGTGGTCGCCCAGAAAAGGGCGGCAACTACCTCCATCAGGTCGCCGATCCAGTAGTGGGGTGGTAGGTGTGCGGATCTGACACCGAAAACCGAGACCACCCCGATGAAGGCGAGTATGAGTCCGGATGTCTTGACCGGGGTCAGGCGGTCCCCCTCCAGAAAGAAGTGGGCTCCCAGTGCCGCCCATATGGAGTGGGTATAGAGGAAGATAATTGCCCGGGAAGCGATTGTGAAGGCCGTTCCCCAGTAGAGAAAAAGGAAATCGAAGCCGAACAGAACGCCGATGGTAACGCCGTACTTCAGATCCTGCCCCTTCAGCCAGACCGACTTCCCTCTCAATGCGACGAGACCCCACAGCAGGGAGGCCGCCACGGCGGACCGGATGGTGGCCGCGATCATTGGGGGAACGCCCTGGTTGCTGAACTTGATGCTGACCATGTTGCCGCCCCAGACGAGGCAAACCAGTATCAGCAGCGCTGCCCCGCTGACGGGAATGCTGTTTTTGGGTCTCGCCGGCATTTCACCTCCCCAGAGGTGGTTTGAACCCTTCAACCAGTGAATACATTCCGCTTTCCTGGAGGAGCTTTACCCTCTCGAACCTCGCCTCTTCCAGCCCCCCCTGGATCTCTTCGAAGGTATAGCTGTTGCCGCTTTCCGTATTGACCAGCATGTTGACGGCGAACAACGCTCCCGAGGCAGGCTGCACGCGGTCGACGGACATGGCGTAATCCCTGACTATGACCCGTCCACCGGGGGCCAGGGCGTTGTAGACATTTTTATACAGCGCCAAGTTCTGTCCGGGGCTGTTCTGGTGGATGATGGCGGAGAGAAACGCAAGGTCGTGACCGCCTGGAAGGTTGTCCTCGTTGAAGTCGCCGGGGACCAGGGACACCCTGTCAATGAGGCCCTGCTCGGTGAGCCGCTCACGGGCCATGGGTATCACGTCCGGCAGGTCGAACAGAGTCGCCCGCAGGCCGGGAACCGTTTTCAAAAACTCTATGGTATATGAACCGGAAGCCCCCCCCACGTCGATGAGCGCCCTCGCATTCTCGGGGGAAATGGCCTTGACTATGTCCGGGGCCGCCCGCGAGGAGATGATATGCATGGCCCCGATAAAGGAGCTGACGCGATCGCCGCGGTCCTCCTCCTCTCTCTTTGCCGGTCCTCCCTCAAGCACAACGTCGGTAAGGTGAGACCAGGTTTTCCACAGGTGGGCGCTGTGTCTCAGCCCCGGCAGGATGGACTCCTCAGATTCCGTTGTCAGCAGGGGGAGCAGGGCAGGGTCGGTCCGGTAGGCACCGTTCTTCTTTATCAGCAGGTCCATGGCAGTTAGAGCATCAAGGAATATGGTCGTTGCCCTGAGGTCGGACTTCAGCCTGTCCACGACCTCAACCGCCGGGAGAGGCTCTTCCGAGAGGAGAGTGAATATGTTCAGCTCAACCCCGGTGAGAAGAATCCGGGCGCTGGAAAAGCCGCGTGCGATCTGCTGGATGTCATTGGCGGAGAGGTCGGTTTTCATGGCTTTCCCCTTTCCCTGCGGAAGTAGTTAGGTTGTTTAGTTATTGCGCATTCCACATTCAGGCGATCTTGATGGTATCCTCCGGGATAATAGGAGGTCAACGATAACTTGCCGATCTTGGTTTCTGGCCCCGAATCTGCCTGAGGATAACCGGTTTCGACAAGGAGGACTGGTATGCGGCTGGGCGAGTAATTCGGCATGACTCCGGAGTTCTGGATGGGGCTCCAGGCTGAGCGCGACCTGCGTAAAGCCAGGAGGGAGTTCTGGCCCAGGGAGAAGGACAAGATAAGAAAGGCGCCGGCAGCGTAACTTCGGCGTGGCAGCACAAAACTAACGATCCCAAGCCGATATTTCGACCTGGGATCTGAGTTTTGTAACTGGTGCCGAGGGACGGAATTGAACCGCCGACACGAGGATTTTCAGTCCTCTGCTCTACCGACTGAGCTACCTCGGCATATGTAAATACTCCCAACTTCTATGACAATGGGAAATATCTATCTAGTCCAAAAGGGGCTTTGTGTCAAGGCTGCGAAACCCTTTTCCTCACGCCCGTTCGCTTGCACTCGCTAGAGAACGCAGAGGTCACAGAGGGGAACCAAAACCAGGGGTTAATGTTTCTTCCCTAATCTCTTCTCCGCGTGCTCCGCGTCCTTGTGAGAAACCAGTTGCCTTGGGGCCATAAGGTAACAACCCCAAATCCTCTTTTGCGTACTTTGCGGCTTGAGCGACAGCAGAGAGCGGGCGAGAGAATAGTTTTACGCCTGCAACTTCAAACTCTCAAACTCTCTTTTAATCATCCTCGTCGTCTTCGCGCTTTCCCTTCCTCTTTTTGTGTTTTTTCTCCCACTTGTCATAGGGAACCCGCTCGTACTTTTCGGGCCTCTTGCGGTAATCCGAAGGCAGCTCCCAAAGTTTTCTGGGGATCTTGCCCTCACCGATGAAGTTCCACGGCCCAGTGCGGCTGGAACCCGCGTACCATATGCCCTTGAAGCGGTTGTACCAGCCGCCGTTATAAAAGACGATCTCGGCGGACACTCCGGGGACTACATAGACGTTGGGGCCGGGTACACGGTAGAGGAAAGACGGCATTCTGTGATGGTCCGGCGGCGGGGTCTCCCAGGCCCGTTCCTTCCAGTGTTCGTAGGGAACGCGGTACCGGCCCGAGCGAAAACGGGTTCTGTAGTCCCGCGGCAGTTTTCTCAAGGGGACAGGGACGACCCTCACCTCAGCGAAATTCCAGGGTCCACGGTAGCTGATTCCCCAGTACCACCTGGCGCCGATGTGATTGTACCAGCGTCCGTCATAAAAGAAGATCTCGGCCGAGATGTCAGGCACGAAATAGATCTGCAGGCCGGGGATGAAGGCCATGAAGGCGGGTTCTGCAACGACGACCACCGGATGGGGTGCACCGTAGGCCGGCCCAGGACCGCCGTAACGCATCGCGGGCGTCTGGTAGGTAACACAGCCTGTCACAGTTAAAGCCAGGATAGTTGCTGACGAAAACAGAAATCGTCTCATAAGCATCTCCTCATCTCTTGGTCCATTATAATAATGAGTACCTAAAAACAGTTTTCTCACGCAGGTTCGTAACAAAAGCTAATTTAACACAGCACGGCCTTACACAGGCCGTTACACAGGGTTTTTAAAGAGGGTTTTACCAGTCTTCGCCAAGGCTCCGACTCGGCAAGCTGTGAAGATTTAACCATGGAGCGGTTGGGTGAGGGATGTGCCCTCCTTGCCGTTCTTCCAGTGTCCGTACGGGACGTCCTCGAATGGTCTCTCCCTGAAATCGTTTGGAAGGGACATCAGCGCCCCGGGGATCTTTTTGCCCCTGATCAGGTTCCACGGTCCCCTGAAGGAGCCGCCCAGATACCAGGCCCCGCGGTTCCGCAGGTACCAACTGCCCTTGAAATATAGGATGTCCCTGGATATCCCGGGGATATAGTAAACCTTTTTTCGGGCCATGTAGCGGACCCGGGCGGGTCTGTTGATATCGAATACCGGAAGCGTGGCCGGTGTTCCCCGCTTCTTTACGATTCGGTTTTTACCCGGTTTCTGTTTAGCAGGCCTCTGCTTGACCGGTTTCCGGCGGGTCTCAGGAGGCAGCTGGACGGAAGGCGTCTCAGGTTGGGCGGGCAGCCTTTTCCGCCTCAGCTCGGCCTTTCTCTCGAGGAACGGTTTTTTTTCGGCCCTGGCCCGGGGTTCTTCCCCACGGGGCGCCAGCACCACTGGAGGTGTTCTTTCTGAAACCCGGGGTTCCGTCTTCCCGTAAGACTTCCTCGGTATTGCAACCGGTCGGCCCTCACGGTGAGGCGTTTTACGCCCCACTCGCGGCTTTTGTCCCCTTTCTCCCGGTTTCTTCCACGCCCCGTAGGGGACTCTTTTGTACCTCCTCACATCCTTCCGGTAGTCCGGCCCGAGGTCCCACAGTTTTCGGGGGACCTTACTCTCTTTTATGTATCTCCAGGGACCGGAGTAGCTGGATCCCGAGTACCATACACCCTGGTGTCGGTTGTACCAGCGGCCGTTGTAAAATACGATTTCAGCTGAAATGCCGGGAATGATGTAGATGTTGAGATTGGGAACCCGGTACATATAGGGCGGTTGTCTGTAATGTGCCCTGAGGGGAGGTTCCTGTTGCCTTTTTTTCCAGTGGCCGTAGGGCACGCGGTAGTATTTTGAGCGGTACCTGGTCCTGTAGTCGCGGGGGAGTTGTCTGAGGGATCTGGGAATTATCCGTACCTCCTCATAGGTCCACGGTCCCCTGTAACTGCTTCCCCAGTACCACTTCGCCCCCAGGCGATAGTACCATCGCTCCCCGTAGAAGAAAATTTCGGCCGAGACGTTGGGGACGAAGTAGACGGACAGTCCCGGCACCAGAACGAGGTAGTCCGGCCGGGAAACTCTCACAAACACGGTCGCCGGCCTGTTGTTATAGCGGTGGGATGGATAGGAACGTGAGGGAGGAGGGCCTGCGTAGTAGGTGGTGCAGCCGGAGACCATCGCGAAAATCGTGGCGGCCGAAATAATCAGGATCAATTTTTTCATCTCAACCTCCAATAGAGTTGATTACCTTGTCTTACGCAAAGCCGTAAGCGAGTCACGGTACCGGCGTGACGAGCGAGCGCGAGAAAAAATGGGCATTACCTCCCACCCATTATGACACATTCGGGGAATAAAGGTTTAACCGGGAAAACCAGCACCCAGTGCCTGGTACCTGGTTCCTGGTATCTTATAGAGACGGTGCGGTTTGAACTTGAACTTAACTAAGCACTAGGAACCAGGTACCAGGTACTATTATTACATCACCAGCCGCTTTCTGATTCCCCTGATGGCGAGCATGAAGGCGAGGCAGAAAAACACAGCCAACCAGGCAATATCACCCAGCATTTCCCAGCTAACAGTTCCCATGAACAGCGCCCTGCTAACCGTCACGCCGTGGGTCAGGGGAAGGAACCAGGCGAAGGTCTGTGCCCAGCCAGGCAGGTTCCCGAGGGGAAAGAAGATGCCCGAGAAGAGGAACATTGGAGCGATTCCCAGAGTGAAGTAGTAGGAGAAGAAATCGTACGATGGTGATTTTGCGGTCACGATCATGGACAGCGCGGCAAAGAGCAGGCCGATGATGAAGGCGAGGGGGAGAGCCAGGATGGCCCACGGACTTCGGACCAGGCCGAAAAGGGCCATGACCACAAGCATGGCCGTGCCGGAGAAAAAACTCTTGGTGGCTCCCCAGAGGATTTCCCCCAGCACTATCTCGTCCAGGGAGACCGGGGTGGCCAGGATGGCATCATAGGTCAGCTGCCGGGTCATGCGGGTAAAGGCCCCGAAGGTGCATTCGAATGTAGCGGCATACATGGCTGCGGAACACACGAGACCGGGCGCCAGGAAGGAGATATAGGGTACACCGTTGACGCTTCCGACCATCTTGCCCAGTCCCCACCCCATGGCAAGGAGGTAAAGGAGAGGCTCTCCCAGGTTGCCGATGAGGCTGGCTTTGTAGAAAGTGGTCCAGACGGTGAAATCCCGGTACCACACGTAGATGGCCCGGAAGGTAAGGTCGGGCAGCATGGACCCCCCCCGCGGAATCCTGGCCGGAGGGACGGGGACGACGGGGTTGCTCATTCCCTGAGTTCCCTTCCGGTTATGCGGAGGAATACGTCCTCCAGAGATGCGCGGCGATGAAGAATGGTTCTCTCCGGTCCGAAGGTCAACCGTCCAATGAGAGCGGCCGCGTCGGACGTGTAGAGATAAAGCGTGTCGGCGGAGCACTCCACATCGACCCCGGCAAGGCGCCTCCCACCGATGGACCCGAGACACCCGTCCCTGTCTTCTCCGTCCAGAAGCCGCACTTCGAGGACTTCCCTGCCGGCGTGTTTCTCGATGAGTTCCTTTGGCGATCCTTCGACATGTATCTTCCCGTGATCGATGATTACCAGCCGGGAGCACAGACGCTCTGCTTCCTCCATGTAATGGGTTGTCAGGATAAGGGTCACCCCCTGGCCCTGAAGAGCGCGCAGCTTTTGCCAGATCATGTGCCGGGCCTGAGGATCGAGCCCCGTCGTCGGTTCGTCGAGGATCAGCAGTTCGGGATTATTGATAAGCCCCCTGGCGATGAGAAGCCGCCGCTGCATCCCGCCGGAAAGCTGCATGATTGGGCTTCGGGCGTGCTCCTCCAGCTGGAAAAGCTCCAGCATCTCTATTGCCCGTTTTTGTGCAACTTTTGCGGGGATACTGTGGTAGCGGGAGTATATCTGGAGGTTTTCCATCACCGTTAGGTCAGTGTCGAGGTTGTTCTCCTGGGGGACCACGCCGATGCGCCCCTTTACCTTTCTGGCGTGGTCCCCCACCTCCATGCCAAGGACGGTCAGGGACCCTTCGGTCAGGAGCAGGTGGTTGGTGATCATCCGCATGGTGGTGGTTTTTCCGGCGCCGTTGGGGCCGAGGAACCCGAAACATTCCCCGGCCGCGACGGAAAAGGAGATCCGGTCCACGGCAGTGAACGATCCGAAACGCTTGGTCAGATCTACGGCTTTAAGAACCGTTGTCATAGTTTTTCAAAGCTTTTGCCCACGTTTCCCCTCACCCCTATCCTCTCCCCCCAAGGGAGAGGAAGCGGGATCGCTTCCGTCTACGTTTCCAGCTTCGACACATCGCCTTTCCCCGTTGGACGTTGGACATGGGACCTTGGACACTTTTTCAAACAGCATCCCTCACACAGAGGCGCCTTCTTCCGGCACCGTTCCTTCCCATGCATGACGATGAGGGCATGGTATTCATTATACATTTTAGTGTCAGGCTCCATGGATTCGGTGAAGAGCTCCTGAACCTCGTTGTATCCACCCGAGCCCTCCAGAAGGCCCAGCCGATCCAGCAGCCTGACCGTATATGCGTCGATAACGAATACAGGCCTGTCGAGAGCGTAAAGAAGGATGGAATCGGCCGTCTCCGGCCCGATTCCGTTGAGCCCGAGGAGTTCTGAGCGCAGCGCCTCAGTATCCTCTCCTTCCATGCCGGCGACATCCCCGTCATATTTTTCGATTATAAATAGGCATAAAAGCCGGAGCCTGCGTGCTTTCTGCCGGAAATACCCGGATGGCCTGATGGCGTCCTGAAGCGTCTCCTCATCCAGGCCGAGGATCTGTTCCGGTTCCAGAGGGACGACCGTCTTCAGGGAGGCGATGGCCCGTTCGACGTTGGACCAGGCAGTGTTCTGGGTGAGGATGGCCCCAAGCATGACCTCGAAGGAGGTGTCCGCCGGCCACCAGTTTCGTGGCCCGTAGGTATCCAATAATGTCTGGTAGACATCCCGCAGGGTGGAAACTTGCGTCATGTTCGAACGACCAATGTATCCACCAACTTGTCGTGCCAGGTCTGATTTCTTCGGTCGAAAGCGGCCCACAGGAAGCCCAGGGAAAAGAAAAGAGAGGAGACGTAGTAGCCGAGAGCCCTCCCCAGCGCCCTTCCGAAGGATACGGATGTGCCGTCGGTCCGGATAACTCTGACCCCGAGCAGCCTCTTACCGATGGTCTGGCCTGACTCGCCGATGAGGATCGTAAAATAGATGAGGGCCAGAAGTGTGGAAATCCCGAAAAACACATTGATTTTCATGGCGTGAAAAGAACCGCCGGCGCCGGTACGGTAGGATATGCTGATAAGGTCGCTCAGAATTCCGAGGATGAGGTAGTCGATGAGCAATGCGAAGAAGCGTCTGAAAAAACCCGCCAGTCTTACAGGTGGCGGGGCGGGAACGGACTCAATCTGTAATGCTGGATCGGACGTCCGGTATTCGTCCCGGTTCATGGGGGCCTGGCACTTGGGGCAATACGGGGTGCCGTAATCCATGGCACCGCAGTTGGAACAGAAGTTTGTTCTGGACATGATGATTGGTTCTCCTTTTACAGTTCAAGTCGGGACGATTTGACGTCATCATCGTCTGCTGACCGCCCCCATGTCTCCCCATAAATATTGAATTATTGCCGCGCCGGCGGTCACAGCCGTCTCTGTTCTGAGAATCCGGGTGCCCATTCCGGCGAGGAGGAAGCCCCTTCCCTTCATCATGTGTGCCTCGTCGTCGGTGAATCCGCCCACGGGCCCTGTGACCATCAGGCAGGATCGTGGACGAAGCCGGCCTTTCGCAGCCGCTGAAATATTGGGCGCCTCTGCCGACTCCCAGAAGGCGACAGCCGCATCATACCCCTCGGGGTCCAATTCCGCCAAGGGGATCGGTTCCGCCAACAGGGGAAATCTTGCCCTCTCGCACTGTTTGCAGGACGAGGCGATAACCCTCATTAACCGGTCCATTCGATTCCATGGGGTATGAAGGGCCTTGTCTTCAACCCGTTCGGTGATCAGGGGGATGAAGGCAGAGGCTCCTAATTCCGTTCCTTTCTCAATGGCCCATTCGAACCGTTCGCCCCTGACGATGCCCATGGCGATGGTAAGGTCCAGTGACGGTGGTGGCTCAATCTCTCTGGATGTGATTTCCAGAATCCCCTCAGTCCTGGAGACGGACCGGAAAACCGCCCCGTAAATACCACCCAGACCATCGTATAGCCGGACATTATCACCTTTGCCGAGGCGAAGGGCCAGGCGTGCGTGCCGCAGGTCATCCCCACTCATAACGGCAGTCTTTCCGGAAATGTTATCTGGGTCTATGAAAAAGGATCCGGAGGACATGGCAGCCCGTTAAACTCGGGAAACACCCGTAAACAGGGCCGCGATCCAGACATCCTCGTAAAGAATATCATCGCAGTTAAGACCGGATATTAAAAAAGCGTCCATTACCTCCTCTTTTTCACCTTCCATGATCCCCGTTGCGATGAGCATTCCACCCGGGGCCAACGCCCTGGAAAGGGGGTCTGCCATGCTTGTCAGGAGGGAGGAGTACAGGTTGGCGGTGATCATGTCGTAGGCGCCTTCCGCCCTGTCGATACTACCCTCAACAACCGTGACTGACTTTTCTACCCCGTTGGCTTTGATGTTTTCCCGTGCCACCCGGATGGAAACGGGATCGACGTCCACGGCAAGAATCTCACCAACCCCGAGAAATGCCGCGGCGATGGCCAGTATCCCGGTTCCGGTGCCGACATCCAGCAGCCTTGACGGGGGCGGCGATCCAATGTGGCGATCCATGAGCGTAAGGCACATGCTGGTGGTCGCGTGGGTTCCCGTGCCAAACGCCAACCCGGGATCCAGGACGATCTCCTTTCCGTTTTCGGGGGCGCACCATCTTGGTCTCACGGCGATTCGATCCGAAATGACCACTCGTGAGTGCTGGGACCGGAAAACAGCCATCCAGTCCTCATCGGCTTCAAGGGAGACTTCTATGGGGACCCCCTTCGGTATAGCGCCCATGGATGCCAGTCCGTCAAGGTATTTCCGCAGAAGGGGGACGGCCTCCCCACTGTTGTCTCCGGGCAGGTAGGCTGTTACGCCGGCGCGCCTTTCTGTATCCTCCACGATGACCCCGCGTCTGGACAACCCGGCCATGAAATCGGAAACAGCATCCATGGTATCTACGGGGACCACGACAGTGACTTTTCTCCAGAATTTCACGCTCATCCCAAAATTCTATCATAGATTTGTCCATGTCAAAACAGGCACAATGCAGAAAATAGTCCAGAGTCCAACGTCCAGCCACACGACGTCGGTGACCTTGACAAGTTTCCTGACGGAACGTAGTGTCACTTGTTTGGATATAAGGGGAAATGCTGGCCGTTATGAGGTGAAATTCGAGTTGAAGATCCGAAATATTCCAACAGGCAGGCAAAGAAGAAGGAAACGCATCAAGGTTTTTCTGACGGTAGTGGCGAGCATGTTTCTGGCGAGTGTGCTGTTTGTCGCGGCGGTTTTTTTCTACTTCAGCCTTAAACTGCCTAAACTCCAGGGTATCGACGATTATAAGCCCGCGATTCCAACAATCATGTACGATCGCGACGGTAACGAAGCCCATCGTTTTTTTACTGAAAATCGTGAACTCATTTCCATTGACCAGGTACCAAGAATGGTCATCAACGCAGTACTGGCCATCGAGGATGCCAATTTCTATCATCATAATGGACTGGACTACGGGGGCATCTTTCGGGCCTTTATCAAAAACCTGCGGGCGGGGCACGTGGTTCAGGGTGGAAGCACCATTACCCAGCAGGTGGCCAAATCCCTCCTCCTGACCAACGAGAAAAAATATTCCAGAAAGATAAAAGAGGCGATTTTAGCCAGACGAATAAGCAAGCGTTTTACTAAAGATGAGGTTCTGGAAATCTATCTGAACCAGAGCTATTTCGGGAATGGCAGTTACGGCATCGAAATGGCGGCACTCAATTACTTTGGAAAACATGTCTGGGAGTTGACCCTCCCCCAGGCAACGCTTCTTGCCGGTCTTCCAAAGGCGCCCAGCGCATACGACCCTACCCGGAATCCCGAAAGAGCGCTCTCCAGACGGAACCAGGTTCTTAAAAGGATGATGGAGGTAGGCGATATAACCACCGCGGAAATGTCCGACGCCCAGGCGGCCCCCCTCGGCCTGAACCCCAGGCGTCCGGTCGCGGACGACCCCGATGCCTACTTCAGTGAAGAGGTCAGGCGCTATATCTACGACAAGTACGGGGAGGATGCCCTCTACCGGGGCGGGTTGAAGGTCTACACAACCATGGACAGTGCCCTTCAGGCTGATGCCCAGGCCGCCATTCGAAGGGGCCTGAGAAACCTGGACAAACGACAGGGCTACAGGGGACCGCTGGAATTTATCGCCGCCGAGGATTTCGATAATGCAATCGAGAAGATCCGTGTTGAGAACGGGCTCGGTGACGCAGCGTCGGGAACAGCTGGCGAGATTCCATGGAAGCCGGGTCACATGGCCAAGGCCCTGGTTGTGAGAGTCGATAAAGATGGCGCCCACCTCGATCTTGGGGGAGCTTCCGGATACCTTCCTCTCAAACAGATGAAGTGGGCGAGAAAACCGAATCCTCATATTGAATACACACAGGCTGTCCTGAAAAGGGCTGATGCGGCCCTGAGCGTGGGAGCCCTTATCCAGGTCCGGTATCTTGGAAAAAAGAGCACACAAAACATGCCCCTGTTTGCACTTGAGCAGGATCCGATTGCCGAGGGGGCTCTGGTTTCCATGGACGCCTCAACCGGTCAGATTCTGGCCCTGGTCGGTGGGTACGATTTTTCAAAGAGCGAGTTCAACCGTGCGACACAGGCCCGGCGTCAGCCCGGGTCCGCTTTCAAGCCTATCGTATATAGTGCGGCTATGGACAACGGGTTCACACCCTCCTCAATTATTGTAGATTCGCCCATTATTTACAACGACCCGTCGATAGACCTGAAGTGGAAGCCCTCCAACTACGAGGATAAATTCTACGGCCCGACAACTTTACGTACCGGGCTCATCAAGTCCCGAAATGTCGTCACAATCAAACTGGTCCAGAAACTCGGCATCCAGGCCGTGATACAGTATGCAAAGCGTTTCGGACTGGACAAGGACCTTCCAGAGGATCTTTCCCTTGCCCTGGGCTCCCTGGGTGTTACCCCCGTTGAATTGACTTCCGCCTACACCGTTTTTGCGAATCTGGGTCTTCATGCCTCACCGTGGTTTGTGATGAAGGTAGTGGACAGGGATGGGAACGTCCTGGAACAGGGCGGAGCCGAACTTGTCCGTTCCCTTTCTGAGGACACCGCCTATATTCTGCAGGATCTTCTTCGCGGGGTCGTCCGGTCGGGCACCGGTTGGCGTGCCAAGGCTGTCAAACGCCCCACGGGAGGCAAGACAGGGACCACCAACGACATGGTAGATGCATGGTACATGGGCTTTACACCACGTATCGTTACAGGGGTCTGGGTCGGGTTCGATGAGAGTGCATCTCTCGGTGTCAACGAGACGGGGTCCAGGGCCGCCGCCCCCATCTGGGTGTACTTTATGCAAAAGGCTCTTGAAGGCCGACCTGTTCTACCGTTTCCTCCCCCTCCGCCCGGCATCGAGATGGTCAAGATTGAGCCCAACTCAGGGCTCCTGGCCGGTCCCGGTGTGGAGAAGTTCATCTATGAGGGGTTCAAGATAGGAACCGCTCCGAGGGAATATGCAAAGGTTTCCAGAAGGAGGGGGGGCGGGTCAAACGTCAAGAGCTTTACCCCGGGATATATGCCTCCCTCCGACCTTCCGGGTTTGCTGCCGCGGGATTTCTGATGTCCTCTACCACGCGCATTGGCCTGGTACTTTTTCTCTCCTCGATCCTGCTCCTCGCCCCTCCTGCCCAATCCGGCGCAGGGACGGTTACGATCGCTGGTAATGACGCTACCCCCGGAGCAGCCGCTGTTCTGAACCTTTCCGACGGCAGGTTGATCCTGGATGATATCGTCAAGGCGTTTTCCCTGCGAACAAGCATGGACCTGCTCGGGGAGCGGCTGGACCTTGTGGGGGACGGGGGGTCATGCCGTCTCCTGTTGGATTCGCCGCTGGTCCTGTCCAGGGGGCTTTTCGCGGTTCTCACCTCCCCTCTGGACACTGTCGGGAACAGTTTGTCGGTGCCTCTGGATTTCCTCACTAAAGTTCTCCCTGCAGTGATCGGACGGGCCGTTTCCCTCAAGGGGGAGGATTTAATGACCGTAGGGCCTCCGGGAACCGGATCCTTCAACGGAATCCCGATTGAAGATCTGCCTCGGCATGCATCTTTTATCGAGCGCGACCACTCCAGGCCGCCCGCCGTTACGGAGAAGAACATTCGTGGCCTGAGGGTTGTGGTCCTTGATCCGGGGCATGGCGGGCGCAGTAGTGGAGCCATCGGGAAAGCCGGAACCAAGGAAAAGGCTCTCGTGCTTTCCGTCGTTGAAAAGCTCAAGATCATGCTTGAGGATGACATGGGGATAAAAGTGGTGCTTACCCGGTCCGCGGACTATTTCGTTGGTCTGAAAGAGAGAACCGCTATCGCCAATAACAACCGTGCCGACCTGTTTGTCAGCGTTCATGCCAACGCCGCTTTCCGTGAGAGGGTAAACGGTTGCGAGACCTATTACCTGAGTTTTTCTGCCAGCGACCTTGAGGCCTCCCAACTTGCCCAGGTTGAGAACAGGGCGCTCGGGATAGACGGCAATCTGAAGGAGGGCCCCATCCTGGAGGCGATCCTGTGGGATATGGCCCAGATGTCATTCATTAACGAGAGCGGACAGGTGGCCTCCCGTGTTCAAAAGAGTATGGCCAGTTCCCTGAATGTCCGGAATCGTGGGGTCAGACAGGCCCCCCTGGCAGTACTCGTGGGTGCCAGAATGCCGGCGATTCTGGTGGAGATAGGTTTTATCACCAACCCGGCGGAGGAGATCAATCTCAATCGTGATACGTATCAGACAAGAATAGCAAGGGCTCTCTTTGACGCCATCGCCGACTACAATCGGGCACTGATACGCGGTGAGGTTAGGACGGACGGCCAATGAGAAAACGTCTCGTCATATTCGGAGTTCTCCTGGCGTTCATCGCTGCCGGAGTGGCCGGAATCGGCGTCTATCGTTCCTGGAAGCACGACAGGACGGGGATTGTGGCCGGTCAAAGGCCCGGGAAGCTGCAGGAGGGGGAGGCGAAGGTGATCGATCTGTACTTCACCGATGCCGATGGGCAGCGCCTTGCCCTCGAGTCCAGGGAGATCGGAGGCCGTTCCATCGAGGAAAAGATCAGGCAGGCCATGGAAGCCTTGATAGCCGGACCTTCAAAGAAGAAACTTGCCCCGACCATACCCGAAGGGGTGAAAATCCGCGGAATCTACTACAAGGAGAAGATAGCCTTTGTGGATTTCACTTCGGCCCTGTCGAGTAATCATCCGGGCGGTTCATGGACGGAGCTTCTCACCATCTATTCCATCATCAACACCATCACCGAAAACTTTCCCGAGGTAAAAAAGGTCCAGATCCTCATCGAGGGGCGGGAACCGGAAACGTTGGCTGGCCACGTGGACATAAGCAGACCTCTCCCTGGACGAATCCAGCTGCTGGCCGGGGATTGGTAGGCTCATCGGGAGATCGCTTTGCAAAAACTTGGTATCTTCGATTCCGGCATAGGCGGGCTTACCGTATACCGGGCCGTCAGGGAGGGTGTCCACGGTGTGCCCATCCACTACCTGGGCGATACAGCACGTGTTCCCTACGGGACAAAATCAGCTGAAACGGTGGTGCGATATAGCCGGCAGATCGCCCTTTACATGGTCGCTTCCGGCGCAGGCATAATTGTGGTTGCATGCAATACGGCTTCAGCCTGCGCTTTGGACCCCCTCCGTGATCTTCTGGGTGTCCCTGTGTTCGGCGTTATCGAACCGGGGGCCAGGGCCGCGGTGCAGGCGACCCGAAACGGGATTGTCGGGGTCATCGGCACCAGCGGAACTGTCCTGTCGGGCGCCTATCAACATGCCATTTCGGCGCTGGACCAATCCGTCATGATCACAGCCGTCCCCTGCCCGCTTTTCGTCCCCCTTGCGGAGGAGGGTTGGTTCGATGAGGAGGTTACCTATCAGGTTGCCCAACGCTATCTTGCCCCCCTCCGGGCGAGAGGTGTGGACACCCTTGTCCTCGGATGTACCCATTATCCTCTCCTGAAGGGGGTAATCTCCAGGGTTATGGGTGACGAGGTTACCCTTATCGATTCGGCCCGGGAAACCGCCCTTGACGTGGGCAGTTACATCGGGCAAAGTCCGCAGGCTTCTAAGGCAGGGGATCCACCGGACCATTTTGAGGTGACCGACTCCCCTTCACGGTTCACCGATGTGGGCAAGATCTTTCTGGGGAGGGAACTTAAAGATGTTTCTCTGGTTGTCCTTGAGGGTGAGTAGGGGATGGTGGTATTCTCTCTCTCTCTCTCTCCCCTTGGGAGAGGGCCGGGGTGAGAGAAACATGCACACCAGACCGATGCGAAAAAACCATTTGAATAAAAGGAGTATTGTGTGAGCAAAGGAAAAGATCTGACATTCAAGTTGGGAGATCTGATCAGGCCTGACGGGCGAAAACCGGATAAGATCAGGGAAATTAAACTGACCAGGCCGTATCAGAAGTACGCCGAGGGCAGCGTTCTCATTGAAATGGGCGATACCCGTGTAGTGTGCAGCGCGTCCGTGGACACGCGGGTGCCGCCGTGGCTCAAGGGTACCGGGCGGGGATGGGTTACTGCTGAGTATTCCATGCTCCCGCGTTCCACCCAGAAACGTCTCAACCGGCAGACCATCAACAAGACTGTCGGCAGGACATTCGAGATCCAGAGGCTCATCGGCAGGGCAATGAGGGCGGTGGTTGACACCGCGGCCCTGGGAGAACGCACCATCTATCTCGACTGCGACGTCATACAGGCCGACGGCGGAACACGCACCGCTGCAATCAACGGCGCTTTTATAGCCCTGGTTGACGCCATCAGGGGCCTCAAGGAAGCCAAGAGGATCAGGAGAATACCCATAGAGGATTACCTGGCGGCTGTCAGCGTGGGAATCGTGGATCAGAACACCCTTCTTGACCTGTGCTACACCGAGGATTCCCAGGCCGATGTGGACATGACCCTGGTCATGACCGGAGGCGGCCGTCTGGTGGAGGTGCAGGCCGGCGGCGAGGGGACCACCTTCTCCCAGGACGGCCTCAGCGACCTCATTGCCGTCGGATCCAAAGGGATCAAAAAGATCATCAAGTGGCAGAAGGAGATCCTCGGGGAGCTAAGGTGACCGGCAGAACCTATAGGTTCCGTTCCACGTTCCAGATTTTTGGGGACGTAGATTATAGGGATGATGTCATCGCGAGCTGTGCATCATGCGAAGCGATCCCGGGAAGTCAAAAGCCGTCAACACGGGGTGCACAGGGTTTAAAAAAAGGTTTCACAGAAAAAATCCAACTATAAGGTCCTGTTGCTTTAACCTGTTGTGGTTTTTGATCTAACCCTGTGTAACCTTGAGAAACCCCGTGTACTCTGTGTTAAATTAGCTTTTCCACTTAATATCGGCAGGTATGATGAAGCTGGTAATCGCGTCACGAAACAGCGGCAAGATCGCCGAGATAAGGAACATCCTGGCAGGAACAGGGGTGAAGATCCTTTCGCTGGACGATTTTCCGGGGCATCCGCCTGATGTGATCGAGGACGGTGACACCTTCGCGGCCAATGCCAGGCAGAAGGCCCTCGCCGTGGCGGCCTGGGCCGGGGCTTTCGCCCTCGCCGACGATTCCGGGCTGGTGGTGGACGCACTGGACGGAAGGCCCGGAGTGCAGTCGGCCCGGTTCGCGGGGGAGGACGGGAACACGGCGGCCAACAACGCCCTGCTCCTGGAACTCATGGAGGGCGTGCCGGCGGGAAGACGGACGGCCCACTTCATGTGCGTCATGTCCCTGGCGGCTCCGGACGGGCGCACGTGGGAAACCGAGGGCAGGGTGGACGGCGAGATAACCGCCGGCATGGCCGGGGAGGGCGGGTTCGGCTACGACCCGCTGTTTTTCTTTCCACCCGCCGAAAAAACCTTCGCCGAGATGGCGCCTGGGGAGAAGAACTCCGTCAGCCACCGCGCGGCGGCCCTGAAGAATATGGCGGAACTCATCCCGACCATTGATTGACTTTTTCCGGCCCTGACTATATTACATTACATCGGCTCGGGGCGTAGCGCAGCCTGGTAGCGCATCTGCTTTGGGAGCAGGAGGTCGGAGGTTCAAATCCTCTCGCCCCGACCATTTACAGGCGCCCGTAGCTCAGTTGGATAGAGCAACGGACTTCTAATCCGTAGGTCGCAGGTTCGAATCCTGCCGGGCGTACCATTTCAAATATGTGGCCCATGAAGAGTGGGCTCCATATTTGAAATGGATGGTTTGGTTTGAGAACTATGTTGCGAGGACTGTAATTGGATCGATGGTGGGTCTATATTGTTCCCAAGGGACATGGATTTTACGTTGGCATTACCACGGACCCACCAAACCGATTGAGACAACATGGCCGTCCCGATTCCTTCTACCTAAAAGGCCCCCTCGAAAGAAATCAAGCCATTCGTCTGGAAAGAAAACTCAAAAAATTTACGAGACTGGAGAAGCGGGACCTCATTATCGAGTTCTCGCAACACCAGTGAGCTTGCCCCCCGTAGTCCTGAGCCTGTCTAAGGACGGAGGGGGGAATCCTGCCTGTCACGCCATAGCTCTAGAGGAGCGACGGCGGAAGCCTGTCCTGGGAAACAGATGACCGGGTGACGAAGGAAATCCTGCCTGTCACGACAAAGCTCGAAGAGCGACGGCGGGCCGGGCGTACCACTCGACGCATAACAAAACCGCTCTCGTTTGAGGGCGGTTTTGTTATTTGCTCGTGGCAGGCCATGATTCGTAAAGCGAAAGGTACGAGCTGCGGCGAGTGGTCCTGCCTGCCCTGAGCTTGCCTGTCGTGAGGAGCCACTTCCCAGGCGAAGCAATCCCGTTGTCGGTTAAAGCGCTAAAAGCAGTCTCTAGAATCTAGACACTGCGCAGTGTCACCGCATACATTAGTGTGCAATATCAACCCCTTGCGCCACCCCCATTCAAAGGAGTAATATGTTCCCACTTCCTGGGGAGAAAGACGTGCGGCATTTTTCCATCTTGAGGCTTTTACCTTGTACCTTTTGCCTCGCGCAAGCGCCCACCTTTCCATTTTCGGGAGGGCGGTTTTTGTGTAGCAGGGGCAGGGTTTTAGGGAAAGGTTGAAGGACAAGATACGACCCTTGGGGCTTTTCTGGATGTTTTTTTTAACGGCATGGAAATTAAACATTTTTCCACCGTATTCTACAACAACGCAGAAGATTGCGAACGCTATACGGACAAGTTGAAATTTCTAATGGATTCCTTCGAAAACATAGATTTTCAGGGTTTCAGAGTTAAGGTTTACGACAAGGAAAACGCATGAGTGATATTCCTAAAAAATTTGATCTTGACACGATGAATGTTCCGGAGCGGAATAGGAACAATTTGAGGCAGCATTTTCCATCGGTTTTCACCGAAACAATTGGTGAAAATGGAGAATTAGTCGAGTCCATCGACTTTGAGAAGCTCAAATCCGAATTGGGAATATACAGTGAGCTGTTCGAAAGACGGCGCGAACGATATGGTATGGACTGGCCTGGAAAAAAGGATTGCCTGAAACTAATCCAGGAACCCTCTCGTGCCACACTAAAACCATGTAGAGAAGAGTCAGTGGATTTTGATGAGACTGAAAACCTGTTCATCGAGGGTGACAACCTTGAGGTTCTCAAGCTCCTCCAAAAGTCTTATTATGGCAAGGTCAAAATGATTTACATCGACCCTCCGTACAACACGGGGAAAGAATTCATATATCCTGACAAATACTCAGAAACCTTGGAAACCTATCTCTCCTATGCAGGGCTCATTGACGATGAGGGTAGAAAGTTTTCAACCAATACTCCCAACGAAGGTCGCTATCACACAAAATGGCTGAACATGATGTACCCTCGGCTCTATCTCGCAAAAAATCTATTGCGAGACGATGGGGTCATATTCATTTCCATTGACGACAATGAAATCACCAACTTGAAAAAGCTGTGTGATGAAATATTCGGTGAAGAGAATCACTTAGGAACCGTAGTTTGGAAAAATGCAACAGATAATAATCCAACAAATATTGCCATAGAACATGAGTATATCCATGTCTTTTGTAAAAACCGTGATGCTCTTGAACCTTTATGGAAATCGCATGTATCTGATGTCAAACACAAAATAATAGAAGTTGGAAATGAGTTAACTGCGAGATATGAGAATATTGAGGAGTTGCGAGCCGCTTATCATATGTGGTTCAAGGAGAACAAGCCATACCTGTGGCCGCTCGATCGGTACAAGTTTATAGATGAAGGCGGAGTTTATACTGGAAGTCAGAGTGTTCATAACCCAGGTAAGGAGGGGTACAGGTACGATATCATACATCCAGTAACGGGAAAGCCATGCAATGAACCACTCATGGGTTACCGTTTTCCAGAAGAAACCATGCATGACCTTCTTGATAAAGGGAAAGTGCTATTCGGGGAGAATGAGTCCAAAATAATCGAACTCAAGGTCTATGCATCAGAATTTCAGGACAAGCTGGCAAGTGTTTTTGAGCTCGATGGACGTCTTGGAGCTTATGATCTGAGATCGCTGTTTCCAGAATGTAAGAAAATATTTTCCAATCCAAAACCTATACGGCTTTTGGTTCATTTAATGTCATTTCTGCTCGAAAAAGATGGAGATCTCATCCTTGATTTTTTCTCTGGATCATCTGCCACAGCTCACGCTGTCATGGAATTGAATAGAGGGGATGGTGGCTGTCGTAAATTTATCATGATTCAACTTCCTGAACGTATAGATGCGTCTGACAGTCGATGGAAAGACGCACACGATTTCTGTCTATCACAAGGATTATTGCCAAACATTGCTGAAATTAGTAAGGAACGCATTCGCCGGGTGATCAAGAAGATTGATGAGGGACTCAAAGAAGAAGACCAGAAAGAACTTTTCGATGGTGAGGAAAAATTCCTCGACTTGGGTTTCAAAGTCTTCCATCTCGATAAATCCAACTTCAAAACATGGGATGGCTCAAATACTGATGTTTCAGAGGATGAGCTTTCGGCGCAACTTGAATTGCACGTAGAACATATTGATCCCGCCTCGTCCCATGAGGATATCCTCTACGAAATTCTACTTAAGGCTGGCTTTATGCCTACCGAGAAGATAAAGCGAAAGAAAATGGAGGGCAAATCAGTTTATGCGGTCTCGGACGGAGCACTCCTTATCTGCCTGGAAGATGAAATCACCCAGGAACTAATTGATGCTGTGGCTGAAGCCGAATCAAAGCAATACATTTGTTTAGACCGAGGTTTTCAAGGCAACGATCAGCTTAAAGCCAATGCTGTCCAAACCTTCTCAAGGAGAAACCAGGGGCGCGACAAAGCAGAACAGATTGTTTTTAGAACTGTATGATGTGGCACGGAGTGAAACTGAAAAATATGGATGACTTATATTGCGATGTCTTCGGTTCGAAACCAAGGAAGCGGGGAACAGGATATGAGTTGCTTGTAGCGTGTGTCCTGAAACATCTTAATAGGGATGCAGAGACAACTCATAATGTATTTATGAAAAGTTTTTACAGCAAAGATAAATATCAAATTGACGCCTTACTTGAAGACGATAATTCAATTTTCGTTGAGTCGAAGGACTATTCCGAACACGGCCAAAAGGTGGGAAGATCAGATATCTGTAAGCTTTCCGGTGCATTGGTATTGCTCAAGGACGTTGACGGTGGAATTGTGGCTTCTTCAACGGACTTTACTAGGCCTGCCCAGCGATAAGTTGAAGATTTGGTTAAAGCTAAAGCTAAACCTAAACCTATAGACTTGTTCATTGTGCGACCTTCCAATGAAAAGGATGGAAAAAATCGAATAATGTCCATTGTCATAACTCTACAACTAATTGTGCCGGAGTATGAAAAAGCCGTGTTTACCCCAGTCTTTGATGATAAGGCAATGGATATTATCAGTGGCATGGGTTTTGGCGAGGGTGAAAAGATAACCCTAAAGGTGGATGAAATCGGCCGGGAAGATGGTTCAATCATTGAAAGTATTGCAAATCTTACAGCAAACATAATGGTTAATTATGAAGAACTGATTGCGATCGGTGAATGAAGTTCGAAGAAAAAGCTTTTGTGCGATTCGGCACAAGTGTAATTCCCATCGAGAGCATTGTTTATCATATGCCCCATATACTCGGGTTCCCCGCGAATTTAAGTATGAAGGTGGAGAGCCTGTGATATTGACAAAGTCGATGAATGGGGCACTTAACAAATTGATTACTCGTGAAGCTTTAAAAAAGGCGCATGCTGAAGTGATCAGCAAATTCACCCCTGAGAGGAAAAGTGAAGCTTAAGTTCGATCCTAATCTTGATTTCCAATTAGATGCCATTGCCTCTGTAACGGACCTCTTTGAAGGATTACCACCAAAGCAGGGTGATTTTGAGGTCAATTTTTCATCAGATATCGGCTCGATGGGGTTAATACAGACTGAGCTTGGTGCCGGTAACCGGCTTGTTTACGAACGCAAACAGCTTTTTAAAAATATGCAAGTTATTCAAGAACGGAACAACATTCCCAAGTCAACAACGCTGGAAGATAAATACGGCGGGTACGGATTCCCCAATTTCTCTGTGGAAATGGAGACTGGCACGGGGAAAACATATGTGTATTTGCGCACTATTTTCGAATTAAGCAGTAAGTATGGCTTCAAAAAATTCATCCTCGTAGTGCCATCTGTGGCAATTCGTGAGGGCGTACTTTCATCCATTGATCTTATGAAGGATCATTTCAAAGGGCTGCACAATAACATTTCTTTCGATCATTTTGTTTACAGCTCCAAAGACCTGAGCAAAGTTCGCCAGTTTGCAGTAAGTAATGAAATTCAGATTATGATCATCAACATTCAGGCCTTTCAGAAAGAAGCCGGGGATGTGGATGATTACTGGAGTCTC
>BDTG01000006.1 GCA_002897695.1 bacterium BMS3Abin14 | reverse complement strand
ATAAAGAGAGGATGAGGTTATGAGCAAAACAGAGGATCGAGATCACAGGGCAACGATTCTGGATCAGTTTTCCAGGCAGGCTGTCCCCTTCGCCGAATTACCGGGACATATGGATGAGATGCAGATGCTTCTGGAGCTTGCCTCTGTGAGCAACACGAGCACGGTTCTTGACGTTGCCTGTGGACCTGGTCTTGTCGCCTGCGAATTTGCCATGAAAGCAAAACATGTCACGGGGATTGATATCACACCCGCCATGATCCAAAAGGCCAAACAGCTACAAAAGGAGAAACAGCTTTCCAACGTGATCTGGGACATAGGTGATGTTCTCCCGCTGTCCTATGGTGATAACTGCTTTTCCATCGTTATGACCCGATACAGTTTCCATCATTTCATGGATCCGGAGGCTGTCCTCACCGAGATGATCAGGGTATGCATGCCCGGTGGTAAAGTACTTGTAGCGGATCCTGTTTTACCCGATGAAAAGGTGGATGCATATAACCGGGTGGAAAAACTCAGGGACCCATCCCATACAAGCGCCCTGACGTTTGGCCACTTTGAGAAGATGTTGAATGTGTCAGGACTTGTTGATTTACAACGTGGGAGCTACAGAGTGGAAATGGAGCTGGAAAAACAGCTGAAGGCTTCCTTTCCCAATCCCGGGGATAACGAGAAGATAAGAGAGATATTCAGGAATGACGTCGGTGCGGATAAACTTGGCCTCGGAATTCATTATGTCGGTGAAGAGATCCATTTTGCCTATCCGATCTCTGTATATGCTGGTCGCAAGATATGCTGGTCGAAAGCCGTTAGCGAAAGCGGCTTGTCACGTCAAAATCATGCTATCGGCGTGACGAAAACGGAAGGTCCTGCCCGTCCGTAGGTTGCCCGTTCCGTGATCTCTGATTACGGAATGATTACTGGATCTTGTGTACCTTCAGGAATTTCGTCTTTCCCCATTGGGCCATGGGAAGGCTGGCGGTGATAACGACGGTGTCGCCCCTGCGGGCGTGACGGCCTTTTATCAAGGCCTTTTCCACCTCGACCCTTTCCACCCCTGCTATCATGGCGTCGGTACTGTCGAGGTGCTCCATGAAAAGGGGAACAACCCCCCAGGCGAACTTCATGCGATCCACCGCCTTACGGTTGGAGGTGAAAGCAATGATGGGAACCGCAGGTCGGAACCGGGACAGGAGGCCCGCCGTGTAACCGGAACTGGTGAAGGCGACAATGCAGCGCGCCCCCACTTCCCGGGCTGCGCGGGCGGTAGCCTCAGCCGTTGCGACGCCGCCGTGGCCGGGTCGACCGCCGGAAACCGGCGCCGGTACCGGGAGGTCCGTCCTGTAGGACTTGCCGTTCCCCTCGGCCTCCCTGACGATTAGATCCATGGTCTGCACAGCTTTTATGGGGTACATCCCCACCGATGATTCGGCCGAGAGCATGACCGCGTCGGAACCGTCTAAAACGGCGTTGGCCACGTCAGCCGCCTCAGCCCTGGTGGGCACAGAGCTGTGGATCATGGACTCGAGCATCTGGGTGGCGGTGATGACGAACCGGTTTTTCCTTGCAGCGCGCAGGATCAGGTCCTTCTGGATGATGGGCACGGCAGCGGCCGAGACCTCCACCCCCAGGTCGCCCCGGGCCACCATGATCCCGTCGGAGACATCCAGGATCTCATCAATGTTCTTCACCGCTGCGGGCCTCTCGATCTTTGCAATGAGTGGAGCTTCGTAACCAGCCTTTTTAAGGGCCTTTTTCACTACCATCACGTCCTTGGCCGTGGACACGAAAGAAACGCCGAAGGCGTCAACCCCGTGTCTGATCCCGAAGGCCAGGTCGTCCCGGTCCTTGGACGTGAAGGACCGGGTTGAGATGTCCGTGTCGGGAAAATTGAGGCCCTTGTGCGAGGTGAGCGTTCCTCCTTCCCTCACTCGCGCACGGATGGCGTTGCCCTCCCTGCCGGTGACCAAGAGCTCCACCCGGCCGTCGTCGATGAGGATCCGGTGCCCTTCCTTCAGGTTTTTCGTGAGACCGGCGTAGGGGACGAAAAGAGTCTCGGAAGTAGTGGGCCGGCGCCCCTGCCTGAGGAGTACCTGAGCACCCTTCTCCAGCACAACTCCAGAACCATTGACCTCGCTGATGCGCAACTTGACCCCTGCAAGGTCCAGGAGGATCCCCACCGGTCTGTTTTTCTTTCTGCTCAGCTTGCGCAGCCGGGTGATGACCGCGAGGTGTTCCTCCCGGCTTCCGTGGGCCATGTTGAGGCGGGCCACATCCATGCCGGCTCCAACGAGCTTCTCCAGCATCCTGCTCGATCTTGCAGCGGGCCCTATGGTGCAGACGATGCGCGTCCTTCTCATAACTCTACCTCCTGGCCGCAGTATAAAAGACCGGTGTCAGAGCACTGAAAAATAACATTAATAGTAATAGTGGAAACTGCGCCTTCCCTATTACTTTTAATCCTTCTATTTCTGAAGATAAGGAATAACGTAGGATCCTTCGGGCACCACAGCGATGGTCGGGTCTTTATGTGCTTTCACACTGGTGACGACCGCATTTTCCACAGAAGAGACAGGATCCACAAACACGTCCTGCAGGTTCTCTTCACTCAGGCCCGTAGTATAGAGTTTGACCGTCCCAACCCGCAAAGCCTTAACCAGCATTTCGGTCTGCCATTCGTCGATATGGGCCTTCTCGCGCGATTCAAGAACGGACAGGAACCGGTCCGGCCCGATCTTCCGAAGCAGCCGCTGAGCCTCGACGAATTCCCGGCTGCCCATCCCTTCCGAACACTCGCTGGCGATAATGATGGTTCCACCGGGTTCCAGGATATCCAGAACGCCCACCATGCCCTTGATGGTCTGGTAGTACGTTCCGTCCAGGGGATACCCCGCGCCTGTGGTGACGACCGTCCGGAAGCGTCTGGGCTGGGGCACTTCCGCATGCCTCCTGATGAACTCCACGGCTTCCAGGTGGCTCTCCTCGACAGCGCCGAAATTGACGAATCCCATGCGCCGGTTCTCATCGATGACCACGTTGACCCCCATTATTCCCCCTATCTTCCGGACGATTTCGATCTGTTCCTCGTGGAGGGGATTACCCTCGATGACGCAATTGGCGGAACGGGGATGTTCCAGGATAGGCGCGGCATGGAAAGAAAGAATCGTGTCCTGATAGGCAACCCCCGGGGTGACCAGCTTGCGGCCGCCGGAATAACCGGCCATGAAGTGTGGCTCGACCAACCCGGAGACGATCTTCAGGTCGGCTTCGACGAAACGGCGGTCGATCATGATCGGAATTCCCCGAGACGTACTTCCAAGGTGCGCATGGGCATCCCTGTCCCGGGCGAAGTGGTTCTCGATGCGTACAGTGTTAAACACTTCGTCGCATCCGACGACCTCCCGTAATTCTTCCCCTTCGTTGGGGCGGTGCAGCCCCGTAGCTACCAGGATGAGGATGTTCTCCAAGGGAATCCCCGCCCCCGTGATCGTTTCGATGAGAGGCGGGAGCAGTGTGCCGTTGGACACAGGACGTGTAATATCGCAGATCAGGATGCAGGCGTTTTTTTTGCCGCGAGCCATCATCGCGAGGGGAGGGGACCCCACCGGCTTTTCCAGAGCTCGTTCCACGGCCCGGCCCGGATCGTTCAGAGGCTGCATCGGATGCTTGCGAACCACCGTAACCTGGATATCCTTCGGCAGGCGGAGGTCGAGGCCATTGCGCCCGTAAAGAAGATGGACGTTCATGTCCCCGTTCCCGTCTTCCATAAATTCTCCGCTGTCGGGCGCAACATCCTGCCTGGTTGCGTCGGGTCCCGTGAAGATGGAATAGATAAACGGTTCCCTCGCCCCTCGTAAATGGAAACAACATTCATCTTTCTCTCCTGATTGCAGAATTTTCGGGAGGGCAACCGTTTCTCCACTTTATCCGTCATCTTTCTGGGGCCATGCCCTGGAAAGTGCGGCGTGGTGGGGTGCGGTCCCGGAACGCGGAAAGAACGCGCTACATGTTCCTGATCTTTCCGAATTCTCCTGTCCAGGCGGCCTCCAGGATCGGTCCCATGTAACGGTCCACCAGCTCTTCGTGGAGGGGAACCGGCATATTTCTTAGCTTCATATCCAACAGCGGATCCTTCGCAGCGGTGAGACAACGTTCGATATGTTTCCTGCCGACTCCTTCCACATCGCTCAGGCGCGTGGGGAAGCCCAATAACCGGCTGAACCTGATCATCGCCTCGGCCACCGCCACACCCAGTTCCCTGCCTGACAGAGAGTCCAGGTCTTCCTTCAGGAATCCGTATTTCCCGTAAATACGTCCTATCACACGCAGCTGTTCCTGGATTGCCGGAGCAAAAAACACTGTGTAATAGGGATTCATGAGGGCGCACGCCCGTCCGTGGCTCAGGACATCGACCAGGGAAAAACTGGTCAGGTGTGCCCCGGACGTGCCGCCAATCATGATGGAATAGCCGCCGAGGTCCGTCCCCAGCCCCAGCAGGGTCCTGGCCTCCCGGTTTGCCGCATCTTTCTTCACCTCGATGAGGCCCTTGATGATAAGCTCAATTCCGGGCTCGGCCACCTGGCGGGCGCGTTCCCGGGATTCGGACGAGGCCCCGAAGTAGACTTCGAGGCAGTGGGCGATCCCGTCCAGTCCTCCATCCAGGGTGAGACTCATGGGTTGAGTGGTGGTTACATCGTAGTCGAAGACGGCGCGCGGCGGAATGATGGCCTCGTCCACGATGAGCTTCTTCTGCTGGACAACAGTATTGGTGATGTTGGAATATTTGGTTAGATGCGCTCCGGAACTTGACGCCATCATGACGGCCACCACCGGCGTCAGAGACCTGCCGGATCGCTCAAGCGTTTCGGACACCTTCCCGACTCCGAAGAACGGATCGATATCCGGCGGGCTGGTTCCCAGTGTGGCCAATACGTCGGCAGCCTTGACGGCGTCGATCCCGGAACCGCTGTCTGCCACGACCAGAACATCCGGTCTCCCCTCGATGATGCGTTCGTGGATCCGGTAGACATCTTCCACCGGAGCGTTCGGCGCGGCGGACTGCACCTCTTCCACCACGTCCACCCCAGACTGTTTCAGGGATGCGAGAATCCGCTCCCGGATGGGGGAAAACCATGGGGATGCCAGTGGACCGATAAACAGAGATCTCCTGCCGAACTCAGCTGCAAATTTTCCCGGCGCGTCGTCCATCGCCCCGCTGCCGAACGCGTAGTATTCCCCCTTGAACTCCTTCAGCATGTGAGCTGCTTGTTCCTTCAAAGCCAACATGGCTATCCTTTCCGACATTGGATGTCTATTCAAATTCCCGGATCGCATTGATGGAGACACCCATCGAGCAGTCCGTCTCCCGTTCTGTGATGATGTCGATGACGTAGGGCACGCCAGAATCCACCGCCCTTTGAAAGGCGGCTCTGATCTCCTTCGGATCGGTGACGCGTTCTCCCATGGCCCCGCAGGCATCGGCGAACTTCACGAAATCGAATCCGCGGCCCCCGTTTTCGGGCTCGACGGGGTGTTCCTTCGTTCCTTCTCCGGTCAACGCGTCGTACCAGGTCTGGATTTCGTAATTCATGTCGAAGATGTATTTTTCGGCCTGGCGGATCAGTCCAAGGTATCCGTTGTTCAGGACGATGCACACAAAAGGTACATTATACATCACAGCGACGGGCAGTTCTTCCATGCAGAACTGGAAACCGTAATCTCCGACCACCTGGACCACCGTCGTGTCCGGTCGGGCAACCTTGGCCCCAATGGCTGCCGGAAGGTCCCATCCCAGCGGCCCTGCGCCCCCGCAATCAAGATAATGCCTGGGTTTGGCAATCTTCTGCAGCTGGCCGGACCAGATCTGGTTCAGGCCGATGCAGGTCACGAACACGGTGTCGTCGTCGAAAAACTTGTTGATCTCCCCAAACACCCTGTGGGGTTTGATCGGGGTATCGTCGTAGTCGGTCTTCCTTTCCAGACTGGTGCGAAGCTCCGCGACCTCGCGATTCGGAGTGGGCGGCTTGAGGCTGCGCCTTTCGATCTCCTCCAGCAGGGCCGAAAGGGTGAGCTTCGCATCCGCGCAGATCCCCAAGTCCGGCATGATGTTCTTCCCGAGCTGGCCGGGGTCCACATCCACATGGATAAATTTCCTGTTTCCCTTGTAGACATCGATGGCGCCGGTGTGGCGGTCGTTGAACCGGGCCCCGACGGCCAGCACCAGGGACGAATCGAGAAGAGTCTGGTTCCCCGATCGGGTGTTGCACTGGATCCCGACCTGGCCGGCCATGAGAGGGTGGTCCCACGGGATTCCTCCCTTTCCCATGTACGAGGAAACGACCGGGATCTGCAGAAACTCGGCGACCTTCACGAATTCCTCGCAGGCGTCGGCAAGAATCACGCCCCCTCCAAGGAGCATGATTGGTTTTTCCGCCGCAAGCAGCATGTCCAGCGCCCTGGCCACCTGCCTCTGATCGGGCGGAGCACGAAAGATGGGCAGACTCGGATCCGTCTCGGCGTCGTACTCGATTTCTCCCTTCTGGACATCCAGAGGAAGATCAATCAGGACCGGGCCGGGACGACCCTCCCGCATGATCCGGAACGCTTCCCTGAACACCCACGGCACCATGGCCGGCTCCTGTACGCAATACGACTTCTTGGTGACGGGTTTGACGATCGACGCGATGTCCACCGCCTGGAAGGCTTCCCTGCCCAGCTGCGCCTTTACGTTCTGGCCGGTGATGGCCAGAACGGGGATCGAGTCGACCTGCGCGGTATACAGCCCGGTCACGAAATTGCTCGCCCCGGGACCCGAGGTCGCCGCGCATACTCCCACGGTGCCGACGGCGCGGGCGTACCCGTCTGCCATGTGGATCGCCCCCTCTTCGTGCCGACACAGCAGGTGATCGATCTTGCCCAGGTTCCGAAGCTCCTGGTAAAAGGGGAGAATTCCCGCCCCCGGGATGCCGAAAATGTGTCTGACGCCTTCGCTTTCCAGTATTTTCAAAGCGGCTGCCATTGCGCTCATCTTTGCCATGATTTTTCTCCTTTCCCCAGAAATCCGCCGGTGATCTGGGCTGCGTGTTTTTGTTCAACCATCGATCCGGGAATATTTCCGAGGACCGCATGGATAGTTTACCTGGACAACTGTCCGCCGCAGGTTGTCTGCTCCAGGAGCCTGAGACATGAATAGAGCGTGTCGATCCTTGGAGTCGGGAATTCCACCAGGCGGCCCAGCTCGGCGACAGCTCCCACGAGCCACTCCACTTCCGTCATACGGCCCGACTCGATGTCCTGCAGCGTGGAGGTCTTATGGGAGCCCATCTGCGCCGCTCCCTGGATACGCATCTCGCTGGTGATCGCGATCCGGATGCCCAGTCGCGAGGCCACCTCCTGCGCCTCGGCCATGGTGGCAACAACCAGATTGCGAGTCGGCTCGAAGCCGATGATCTGGCCAAGCGTAGAGCGTGTGAGTGCGCTGATCGGGTTGAAGGTCATGTTTCCCAGAAGCTTCACCCAGATCTCCGTGCGGATGTCACGGCGTACGGGCACCTTCAGGCCCGCTCGGGTGAGCGCCTGAGCCAGCGCCATGACCCGTTCGGTCTTCTCGCCATCGGGTTCGCCGAGCGTGAACCGGTTTCCCTCGACGAAGCGCACGATGCCAGGCTCCACAAGCTCTGCCGCCTGATAGGCCACACATCCGATCACCCGCTCCGAACCGATGTGCGCCGATATCGCCCCACCGGGATCGACCGACTCCAGCCGCCGTCCCTCGAAAGGCCCGCGGTGTCGCTGGAAGTACCACCAGGGAATTCCGTTCTGCGCCGGGACTACGGCGGTCTCGGGGCCCAGGAGCGGCCCTAGTGTCGGGGCCAAGGCGGAAAGCTGCTGCCCTTTCACTCCCAGAATGACCACATCTTGCGGACCGGCGGCTGCCAGGTCATCGGTCGCAAGGTCCGGGATTGCCGTTTTTTCCGTACCGTCGGGCAGGCGTAGCTTCAGCCCGTTCGCGCGGATGGCCGCCAGATTGGCGCCGCGGACGATCACCGTGACCGGCTGGCCGGAAAGGAGAAGCTTCGCCGCGAGATAGCCGCCGATCGATCCGGCGCCGATGATTGCGATGCGCATGATCTGCTCCCTACTCTTCCAGTCCCATTATTTCAGCCATGGAGATGCGCATGGGCTTTCCGGTCTTCCCGCACGGAAGTGTCTCCAGGATGTAAATCCGGCGGGGAACCTTGAAATCGGCCAGGAGGCTTGCACAGTGCTGGCGAAGCTCCCGTTCGGTTGCCGACGCCTGGAGGACGACGGCCGCGTGCATGTCCTCTCCGAGCTTCCGGTGCGGCACGGCGAACGCCAACGCCTCTGCAACAGCCGGGTGGGTGAGCAAGACATGGTCGATATCCGCAGGCGAGATTTTTTCCCCGCCGCGGTTGATCTGCTCAGAGAGGCGGCCGGTAATGGTCAGGTAGCCGTCCTCGTCCATCACTCCCTGATCTCCCGTGCGGAGCCATCCCCGAACGAACGTGGCCTCGTTCGCTTCCGGGTTGTTCTCATAGCCATCTACCACGTTCAAACCCCGCACAACCACCTCGCCCGAGGATCCTGCCGACAGCAGCGCGCCCGCCTCGTCCATGATCGCCACCTGCACGCCGACGCCGTAGCCTACCGCCCCGGGCTTGCAGATCCCCGGCGGCAGAGGGTTGCTGGCTATCTGGTGAGTGGTTTCGGTCATTCCGTAGGCTTCGGTCACCGGTACGTTGAAGACCGCACCCAATTGTTCTTTCACGGTGGGCGGCAGGGGGGAGCTGCAGGATCGAATGAAGCGGAACGGATTGTTGCGGATGACCTCGGCGTGCTGGTCGGTGCGCGAAAGCAACATCTGGTGCATCGTCGGCACGGCAGAATACCAGGTTGGATGGAACATATCGACCCATCCCCAGAAAAGGCGCGCGTCGAAACCAGGCGGGCATACTACCGATCCGCCGCTGGCAAGCGGTGCAAGCAGCGAGGCCACGATCCCGTGGATGTGAAACAGCGGCATCACGCACAGGGACCGGTCTTCGGGGGTGAGGTTGTAGGCGTTGACTATGTTGGCGGCCGATGCGGCCACGTTGCGGTGCCGGATCGGCACGCTCTTGGGGCATTTGGTGGTGCCGCTTGTGTGCAGCAGGATCGCCACGTCGTCAGGATCCGGGCTCAGCAGATCTCGCCCGGATCGCTTGGACCCGGTGGACTCAAAGTGCAGCATGCCGGATCGGTCGGCCACCGCATGTGTTACGATCGTTCCGGGCGAGGCCGCGTCAACGGCCTCAGGGGTGATGTCGGGCGAAACGATCAATCCTTTTACGTTCGCTTTCTCATAGAAGAAGGTAAACTCTGCGCCGCGATACTTTGGATTGAGAGGCACAGCGGTGCCGCAGATGGACGCTGCCAAGAGGGAGAGCGCAAGATCCGGTCCGTTCTCCATTACAATCGCGATCCGATCCCCCGCCAGGCCAAGGGAGGCCAGGCGTTCGACAAGCGCGTAGACCTGTTCGCGCAACATGTGGAAAGTCAGTTCCGTGCGATCGGGCGCAAGCAGCGCCGGCGCATCCGACTCCCCGTGGGCGAGTAACTCGGGAAGCGTAAGATCGATCTTCTCATGCATCCTGTATCTCCTTTTCCCAAACGAACCGGGGGATGTCATGATCCGGGCCCCGACGACTTGTCGCCGAAGCCCCGCATCCCGAAGATAGCCCTGCACACGTCCCCGTAGCTGACGATCCCTACAAGTGTTTCCCCCTCGACGATAGGAATGCGGCGGATCTTTTGCAGGGCCATGATTGATGCCAGTCGAAGGGGTTCAGTTTCCGGATGCGCGGTGATGACCTGCGTAACCATGATGTCTCGTGCAAGGAGTTTGCTTACGTTTCTCAGGCTTTGCGCGGCCCGTCGACTGGGCGGTTTTTCCTGGGTGTCGACGTTGCCGGGATACATGGCGTGGAGGATGTCGTGTTCCGAGATCAGTCCGATCAAGTGTCCCTTTCCCTCCACCACGGGGACCCCGCTGACACAGCGCCGGCAGATCACGTCGATCACCTTCTCCAGAGAATCCACCGGCTGAACCGTACATACCGGAGAGGTCATGATGTCCTTGGCTGTCCGTCCGCTGGTAACCATGGGCTTCACCTTTGAAAGAATAACGTTCTTTCCCAAGCATGGGGGAATGAGTATCAGAAAAACAAACATATTGGAAATGCATATATTCTATGGTATGTATGCATTTTAGTAATATATACGGAAAGAGGGGAACACTCAATGGATGTGAATCTTTCCAGCCTCCGCACTTTCTTGACGGTTGCCAAATTCCGGGGAATTACCAAGGCCTTGGGAGAGCTTCATCTCACCCAGCCCGCCGTTTCCCGACAGATCCAAGGCCTTGAAGAGTATCTCGGCACGCAACTTTTCCTCCGGAAAGGACGATTTCTCGCCATCACGGAAGCGGGACAGATCCTGGAACAATACTCCATCCGAGTGTTTCAGCTCCTGACGGATGCGCAGAAGGCTATCGACGGCCTGAAGGGGCTGATCCGAGGACATCTCCGGATCAGCGCCGCCACCACTATCGGAATCTACATGATTCCCGACGTGCTGGGAGAGTTCAAATCGGAACACCCGGGGATCGAGATCAGTCTTGCCATCTCGAACAAGGAAGAGGTTATTCGTCAGGTGAGGGACGGTATTGTGGAACTGGGATTTGTCATGCCGCCTGTTCCCTTTCCGGAACTTGCCATGGACAAGTATCTGGAGGATGATATGGTGTTGATAGTTTCCCCTCAGCACCGGTTTGCCACCATGGAAACCGTATCGACCAAGACCCTCACCGAGGACATGTTCATCCTCCGGGAGAGAGGCACCGGGACCAGGGAGATTATCGAAGAGGAGTTGCGGCGGACAGGCGTTTCCTTGGTGCACACGATGGACCTTGGGAGCACGGAGGCCATCAAGAAGACGGTGGCCGCGAACCTCGGCGTTGCCTTCGTCTCATCAAGGGCGGTAACCTTGGAAGTCATGGTCGGGAACCTTTGCGCCGTCCGGGTATCCGACCTCAATTTCCGTCGCAGGAGCTACATGCTGTATCTTCCGAACAGTCCGCTGAGCCCGGCTGCTGAAGGATTCCGGCTGTTCCTTTCCGAGAGTCGCGACAAACTGGAAAGGGCCGCGGGTCTTCCCGTCCTTCCGTCAAGCCCAACGGGGAAGAAAATATCCCGTGGGAGGGATTGACAGGCCCCGATTTCCCGTCACCTGGGTTACCTTGCATGGCTCGTGCAGCGTAACCGTTCCGGCAACGCCCTTACCTTTAATAAAATCTCCCAGGTCGGTTGCATGCGGTGCAGCGATTTACGATATCCCTTTTGAGCGATTCCGGAGTTGTCAAATGGGAGATCATCCACTGTCGACCTGGAAGTGTTGTCGAACTTCAGTCGGACAGAAAACCTGTCAACCCAGGTGTTTTTGCTGCTTCATGGCGAAGGCATTTGTGATCCGGTCTATGACGATGGCCAGGAAGACGATGCTGAGACCCGCCGTAAACCCGTGGCCGATCTCTATGCGGTTGATTGCCTTGAGGACTTCCAGGCCCAGTCCTCTGGCGCCGATCATGGAGGCGATGACCACCATGGCCAGTGCCATCATGGTCGTCTGGCTCACCCCCACCATGATACTGGGAAAGGCCAGGGGCAGCTGAACGTCAAAAAGGATCTGACGGTTGCTTGCGCCGAAAGACCTGGCCGCTTCCACCACGCTCTCCGGGACTCCACGGATGCCCACGTTAGTGAGACGGATAATGGGAGGAACAGCGTAGATCACGGTGGCAAACACAGCCGGCACTTTTCCAAGGCCGAAAAGCATCATGGCCGGGATCAGGTAGACAAAACTGGGCATGGTCTGCATTCCGTCAAGGATCGGGTGAAGGATCGCCCGAAAACGGTTGCTGCGGGCCATGAGTATCCCGGCGGGGAAGCCGATGACAAGGGACACCGCCACCGAGGCGATGACCACGGCAAGGGTCCTCATGGAATCATCCCAGTAACCGAAGACTCCAATGAAGAAGATCAAAGCCGCCATTATCACGCCGTGCCACCATCTCCCCATGGTCCTCCAGGCCAGCACGGCAGTAAAGATGAGAACCACCGGCCACGGCAGCCAGAGGAGGAACTTCTCGATGACAATGAGGACCTGCAGGAGAGCGTTCCCGATGATGTCGAAAAAACCGGCGGTGTGGGTCATGATCCAGTCCATCAGGGAATCGATCCACTTCTCCAGGGGTAAATAAAGTTGTTTTGGAAACTCAAACATTCCGGTTCTCCGCGTCCTCAGGGTGACCCTCCTGGATCATGCTTTCAATGATGGTGTGATTGCGGATATATCCGAGAAGCTTTTCATCATCATCGAGGACGGCTATGGGGAAGGGGCTTGCGGTAGCCAGGGGAAAGAGTTCTTCCACCGTCATGTCGGTGGTGCAGGTCTCAAAATCGGTGACCATCCCGGATGCAATTGAGTCGTTACCGTCATTAACAAGTTTTCTCACCGTATCCTGTTTCAGGACGCCCACGGCCCTGTGGGCCTTGTCGAGGACGAAGGCAAAATCCATTTTGCTGCGGCGAATAAGAGCGTAGGCAGCCTTGGGTCCCTGCCAGACATGAATATCGGCTTCCGGGTCCTCCATGATAGTCCCGGCGGTGAGGACAGTGGCGGGAAATGCGTCCTTTACAAATTCCTGAACATAATCGGTGGCTGGTTCTGCGATGATTTCTTCGGGGGTGCCGATCTGGATGATCCTCCCGTCCTGCATGATAGCGATTCGATCGGCGATTTTGAGGGCCTCCTGAACGTCATGAGTCACGAAGATCATGGTCTTTTGAAGCTCACTTTGCAGTTGGATCAGCTCGTCCTGCATCTGTCGGCGTATGAGAGGATCCAGGCCGCTGAAAGGCTCGTCGAGGAGCATGATGTCAGGATCAGCGGCGAAGGCCCGTGCAAGACCGACCCGCTGCTGCATTCCGCCGCTTAAAGAGGAGGGCAGATAACTCTCCCATCCCTTCAAACCCACGGTTTCCACTGCTGCCTGGGCCACATTCATCCGTTTTTCAAGGGGCATCCCGCGAATCTTCAGACCGTAGGCGACGTTTTCAAGGACCGTATAGTGGGGCAGAAGGCCGAACGCCTGAAAGACCATGGCGGTTGACCGTCGACGAAACTTCATCAGGCCCTTGGCGTCCAATGAGCAGATCTCGCGGCCGGCGATGCGGATCTCACCGGCGGTGGGCTCGACAAGCCGGATCAGGCAGCGGATCAGAGTGGACTTCCCGCTTCCGGAAAGCCCCATGATGACGAAGATCTCACCCTTTCGGACCTCGAAGGAGATGTCACGGAGGCCGACCACCAGCCCCATTTCGTTCTGGATCTTGTCTTTTGATTCGTCTTTGAACTTGGAGTCGAAGAAGCGGCGGGGGTTCTCCCCAAAAACCTTCCAGAGACCACGGGCCTCCAGTATGGTTTCCCCGTCGTCCATGGACTCGGACGGCAAAGCGTCGGGCTCGATCACGTAAAATCTCCTTCAAAGGGATCGACGGTTTGAGGGCTGAATCAACATGACCGCAACACAGCAACATGGCCAGGAAGCCCATGAAGGGCCGCCTGGCCATGCTGGAGGGTTAACGATCACTAAAGGGCTATCTTGACCTTGGCGGCAACGTTGGCAGGGACCCACCCGGTCCACAGCTTTTCGTACTTTTTCAGGAACCACTCGGCAGCTTGCTCGGTGTTGGCGTCATTTGTCTTCATATAGGCCAGGAACTCGTTGGCAATGGCCTGGGTGGTCTCGTACTTTTTCAAAAATTCAACCACGTCAGGGGCTTTTTTCAGCATGCTGGAGTTTACGGCGATGTCGACCTTGACTGCGGGGTAAGCGCATTTGCCCGTGGACTCGAAAATCTTGGGATCGTAGGCCGGCTCCTCCAGGGGGGTCATGTCGTACGATCCCAGGACCCAGGTGGGAGCCCAGTAATAGCCGAACCACGGTTCCCCCTTCTTGTAGGCTCCTGCAAGAGAAGCCACAAGGGCTGCGCCTGATCCCGGCAGAAATATGTTGTAAGTGTCGTTCAGACCGTAGGCCGCGAATTTCTTCTCGTTTATCTTCTCGCACCCCCAGCCCGCGATACAGGAGTAGAATACGCCCTTTCCGGGATCCTCGCGATCCTTAAACAGGTCCTTGTACTTCGGCATGTCGGCCACGGACTTGAGGTCCGGTGCCATAGGCTTGATCCCCCGCGCGGGGTCACCCTTGATTACATAAGTGGGAACCAGCCAACCCTGCCAGCTGTCGGGAAAATTGCTGCCCAGGTCAACGACCTTGCCGGCGGCGATGGCCTTGTCAAAGGCCGGCTGCTGGTTGTCCACCCATATCTCCATGGTAATATCTATGTCTCCTCGCTCAAGACCGGCGAACATGGGAACAGTTTCGCCGGCGATGTAATCGACATTGTAGCCGTAACCCTTCTCAATGATGAACGCGGCGATGCGGTTGTGCACCTGGGCGCTGTCCCATCCCAGGTCCGAGAATACCAGCGTATCTTTGGCCATGGCTGAGGTAGCGCCAATGGCAGCGGTGAGTGCCAGGCAAAGCAATAGAAAAAATGCGCCGTGCCAATACAGCTGAAAACGGTTCCTTTTCATATCAATTCCTCCTTTTTCCTCCAATCGGGCACAAAAAGATTTAGAGACAAGAACCGTATAAACGGCCCCGGCATCCACGGATAAGCAGTCAGTTCCCCGGCAATTCTGTCGAAAAGGAGAGGAAGCTTTTTTTACGACTCAACCTAAAGTAATTTGCTGCGAGGTATTTTCCTGATGGGCATTCCGGCTGAAGATGCGCTCCTTCCGAGACACTGGAGGGATTTTTTACGATGACCAATCGGAACGTGCTGGAAGGACGCCTGCCTAAAACTGCTTTAAAAATAACACAGCGGGCAAAAAAAAACAAACCAGTCCCCCCGGCATCTGTTATCATTGTCCGGCAATGAGATTTCATGTCCTTTGACTGGCTCAGGGTAGGCATCTGTCACGGAGGAAAATATAAACCTTCCTCTCCCCGCCGGGGGAGAGGATCCGCCGTCGCTAAAGCTTCCGACTTCGCCTTCCAGGCTACGACGGACAAGATGGCGGGACAAGTCGAGGTGAGGGGGAAACTGCTCATAACGACAAAAAATCTCGATGGAGTTCACCAGGAGGAAAGGAGTAAAATGCATATTATTGGAGTATCGGGAAGCCCGAGGCGGCGAGGCAACTCCGACCTGGTTCTGGACGCTATTCTCGCCGGGGCCTCTGAAAACGGAACTGAAACCGAGGCCCTGTACCTTTCCGGTATGGAGATGTCCTCGTGCATAGGATGCGAACGATGTCGGAAAGACAAGATCTGCACGCAGTTTTCCGATGATCTGACACCGTATTACCCAAAGATCGGCCGTGCCGGAGGGATCGTCCTGGTAACACCGGTCTACAACTATAATGTTACGTCCTGGATGAAGGCTTTTATCGACCGCCTGTACTGTTTCTACGACTTCGACAACGAACGTCCCCGCGGTTGGTCGAGCCGCCTGGCAGGGCAGGGAAAGACGGCGGCCCTCGCTATCGTAGCCGAACAGGTGGACCCGGATGACCTGGGGGTCACTATGGAGGCCATGCGTATGCCCGTGAAGGCCCTGGGATACAGGATCGCCGGGGAGTTGGCCGTGCCGGGAGTGTTCGAGGCCGGAGTAGTCGGGCAGCGGCCTGAAATGCTGGATCAGGCGGCTCGACTGGGCCGGAACCTGGCGGCCCAGCCTTGAAACCGCTTCACAATTGCGCCCACAGAGACGATAATTACCTTCATGAGTAGTCCCAACAGGAACAAACGTCACGATACAGGCGCCAACATTCTGGAATCCCCATATCTCATCCTGTCCGTCGCTGCCTTGCTGGCCATGGTCTGTGTGGTGTTTTCGGTCATGGTTGCGTCCAACCAGCCATGGCTCGGCCTGAGTCTGCAGGCGGACGGCATTCATGCCGGTATCTTTGTCGAAAGCGTGAAGGCCCAAAGCCCGTCCGAGCTCATCCTCACCCCCGGGGATTCGATCCTGTCCATCCGGTCCCTTTCAGGCAGCCCATTTATTTTCGAAGATTCCGACCTGGTGGAGGACCCCGACGTCTTCCCGACCTTTAAAAAGTATAATGCTTTTCTTGATCGTCAGGGGGTTCTGGCCGGAATCCTCAGTGGACCGTTGGTGGAATTGAGCCTCGCGGACGGGCGGAAGGTGAGGGTACAGCCGGCCCGTGCCCGACCGCTTTCCTCGTTTCCATTTGATTTCTGGCTGCTGAATGCCATGGGTTTCACGGTATTCATGATCGGCGCGTCTGTCTGGTCCGTTCGCAGACGCAATGTGGCGGCCAGGATGTTTTTTTTCTCCGGCATGGGCCTTCTCATCACGACAACGGCCATGGCTGTCATCGTTTCGAGAGAGATCGCCCTTGACCCGGACCTCCTTGCTACGGTCCGTGCATTGTACCACGTGGGGAACAACATATTCTCGATCTTCGGCATCGGCCTGCTTTTCCATTACCCCGGGCTCCTGGGCTCATTCCCGATGACCAGGGCGGTCGCGGTTCTGGCCTCCTTTTTCATCCTGAACGAGCAGTTTCAATGGACGGACATTCCAGGGCATACCGTGTTGATTCAGCCCACCCTATATTTTATTATGGGGGTTACGATAGCCGCCCTCCAGTGGCGGCGCTCAAAAGGCCGGCCTGTCGATCGTGCGGCCCTCAAATATTTCATCATAGCGTTCCTGGGGTTTATAGGACTGGCCTTTTTCACCTACTTCGTTCCCGCTGCGCTGACCGGTCGAACCGTGGTCCCTGTGTCGGTCGGGCTGGGGGCGGTCACCATGATGTATGTCGGGCTGGCCCTGGGGATTCTTCGATACCGCCTTTTTGACATCGACCGCTGGTGGTTCGGGTTCTGGAAATGGTTCCTGGCGGGCGTCAGTGTTCTGGCGGTGGACGGCATCCTGGCGTTCACTGTCACTCACAGGCCGTCCGTCGCCCTTGCTCTGTCTCTTATACTGGTGGGATGGCTGTATTTCCCGGTTCGCCAATGGGTATGGGGAAGGTTCTACCAGGGGCCGAGGGATCGGATAAAACAGCACCTCCCCGTTCTCCTGTCGGGGTTGGTGAACCCCGGCATCAGCGAGAAGAATGCCTGGGTTGGCGTCCTAAGGGATGTGTTCCTCCCTCTTTCGTACCGGACCCTGGAAGGCCGGGACGCCTCTCCCAGGCTCGATAAGTACGGCGAGATAATGCTGATCCCCACCCTGGATCAAACGGGAACGGTGGAACTTCGGTTCGCCGACAGAGGCAGCCGGCTCTTTTCCAGGGACGACGTCGAACTGGCAGAGACCCTCATCTACATCGCCAGGACTACGGAGGATCGACTTACCACGTTTAACAGGGGTGTTGCGGAGGAGCGGGAGCGTATCATGCGGGACCTGCACGATGAGGTCGGGGGCCGCCTCCTGTCCCTGGTCCACGCATCGAAAACCCGGAGGAACACGCTTCTGGCACGCAGCGCCCTCAAAGCCCTCAGGGACATCATCTACAGCATCAATCCGGTGGAGGAGGTGACCATCGAGGAGGCCCTTGCGACGTGGCGTTATGAATTGGTTCAACGATGTGAGGATGCCGGGGTTGAACTCCACTGGGACAGCGAAACCGTGCAGGCCGACAGGCCGCTTACCCCGCGGCAGCGGGTCAATCTGTCCAGAGCCCTTTACGAGACCTCTTCAAACGCATTTTCCCACGCCAGTCCTGAAAACATATGGGTCAAGTGGAACGAGGTCGACCATCAACTCGCCTGCACCGTTCGTAACGATGGAACGATTCCAAAACAGGGAAAACTCCACCTGGGCAAGGGGATCAGGAACATGGAGAGAAGGATGGGAGAGCTGGGCGGACAGTTCAGCTGTGAGACCTTTCCGTCCGAAGGGATCTTCGAGGTCTGGATGTCAATGCCGATTTCCGACAAAAGGTAGGAGATAAGGGGGATCTGATGCGGACCGTTCTTGTCGTTGAGGACCACGACGATACGAGGCACTGGTGGGAAAAACATATTTCGGAGGCCTTTCCCAAGGCCAGGGCCATGAGCGCTGCAACTATCAGCGAAGCCCGGGTCCTTCTCGGGAAGGAAGAATTTTCCCTGGCCCTCGTGGACATCAACCTCCCGGACGGGTCCGGGATCGACCTGGTAAGGGAAATGGGCAGGACCCATCCGGAAATCTATTGCGTCATCTCGACGATCTTTGACGATGATGAGCACATCTTCTCCGCCCTGCGCGCCGGCGCCATGGGTTACCTCATTAAAGAACAACCGCTGGACCGTCAAATCCAGCAGCTCAGGGCCGTTCTCCACGGTCAGCCGCCCCTGTCCCCTAGCGTGGCCCGCCGGATCCTGATCCACTTTTCCCGTCCGCTGGAAGAGTCGGAAAGTACCGAAGCCCTGACCGACCGGGAAAAGGATGTTCTGCAGCTTATCGCCAAGGGTTATTCCCGTCCCGAGGTCGCCGAACTTCTCGGGCTGACCTCCAACACGGTGGCCAGCTATACCAAGGTCATATACCAGAAGCTGAACATTTCACGTCGGGCGGAAGCCGTAATCGAGGGCGTGCGGCTCGGCCTCATCGACCCGTATTGAGTAATAGTCCAACGTCTAACGTCCAAAGTCCAAGGTTCTAACTCCCACACTCCCACACCCCCATACACAACACCCCCCCCAATCGGGGGTGTTGCGCCTGTATACATCCGGATAGTCTAGTTAACAGGTAAAGATTGCAGGGAGACTCAGAAACTTCAGGAGGGAAACCATGAAAAGATCTGTTTTCGTATTTACTGTTTTGTTAATTATCGCGTGGACTGTTTCCGCCTTTGCAGAGCCCTATGCGCCCCTCGCCCCCAGGAACGCTTTTGGGAAACAGGCCATGGCCTCGAAAGGCCAGACGATGGCGGACGTTCAAAAGGAGTTACCGACAAAAGAAATGGTTAATATCCCCGCCTATCCGGGCTCCTATTTCGGGTCGGAAATGAAGAGCAACGGAGTGTTGAGCTCCATCCAGCTGATTGCAAAGGACAGCCCTGAAAAAGTCATCGCCTGGTACAAGAAGAACATGGGTAAGGACTGGCAGTACGTTCCAGGCCTTATCACAGAGCAGCTTGGCGAGGTGGGTGTTTTCGTGCAAACGGACAATCCCAATATCGATGCTTTTGGCTCCCTCAAGCACAGGCAGATAAGGATCGCCAAGGTGACAAAGCCGGAGGACACGGGCTTTCTGGGAATGTTCCTCGAGATGAAGGGGATAAAGTCCATGATAACCCTGCAGATCAAACCATTCATGTAGGGGGAGCATAAGTGAAAAGATCAGTTTTTTTAGCCGTTACTGTCCCCGTCGTTTTATCCATTCTGCTCTTTTCGCCAGGTGTCTCGCGGGCAGCATGCGTAAAAAGGGACATCACGGCCGGTGAGCGGGCATTCTTTGTGCAGGTCAAAAGCGTGATGGATAAGGCCCTCCCTGCCCCTGAAAACTGGCGAAGGAGAGATTCCTGGATGCACGTTCCCGATACGGTGTGCGAGGGGTTCGAGGACAACCCTATCCCCTATATAGCCAGATTCAAGTTCACCCGTATCACCGAATCCGAACGTATCCAGGAGGCCCGGCAAAAGGAGGTCGCCAGCCCCCGCCCGATGCCCATAACGGCCAAGCTCAAGATAAACGACAAGCGCAAGGCCATCGGCAAGAAGTTCGAGATACAGGCCATGGCCAACACCGTTAAGACCTTCGAGACCGTCAGCTCACCTGGCACCGACCACGAACGGGTCACGAAGATTCTTCTTATCGGCAACTGGCGGGTGGAGGATTTCATGAAGAACTGGAACCTCTTCCGACCAGAGGTGCCCTACGATGCTATCGGCGGCATCCACCTGGGGGTCTCCGGCAAGCGTGCGGATGTAGAGAAATATCTGGCGCAAACCGCCCGCATCGGCATGCTGGCCGAAGCGACGCAATAAGGGGTTGCCCCGCTTATCTGCGGTGCCCTTCATGAAAGCATGAAAGGTAGAAGAGCATGATGACACAAAATAAGACAGTTGCCGCCGTCAGCCTGATCCTGGCCCTGATCCTGGCCGCTCCGGTTCTGGCGGCCCCGCCTCGCTGGCCCTCGGGCGGCGCAAACGCCGGCGAGGCGTCTAAGCGATCCACGTCCATGCCCCCTAGCTTCCATGTCCAGTGTCCCGTCGCCTATTCCGGCATTAATGGGGACATGCTGCCGACCGGCTGGGAGACGACGATGGACAAGGGCCAGCCTGCCGTTTTAATAACCTCACAGGTGCAGGGACAGTACCTATACTGCGCCTATCAGATCCCCTCCACGGGGAGGGATATCCATGCAAGTGTGAGGAAACTCGTTCCGGGGGAATACAGGTGCGAAACAGATGGAGCGGGGCGGTTCGATTGCAGAAAATGACGCATCGCCCACCTCCGCGTAAAAAGGTAAACCCGTTTGCGGCGTAAAGCCGATCTGGAAAAGGAGATAACAATGAGTCGGAAAATCCCAGGTAAAACCCACAATCTAGCACTGACCCTTGCGGCCTGCATGCTCCTGTTTTCAGCCGCGTCAGCCTGGTCGTGGGGAACCCCACCGGAAAATCTTCCGCCGAAAAAGACGGTGACGATCTTCCAGTTCGACAGCACCGTTCCGGAGGTGTCCCCGGCGTCAGCAACGGACATGTTCACCACCGCGCTGATCAAGACCCATGCGTTTACCGTCCTGGAAAGGCAGCGGCTCGATGAGAGCGTCTACCAGGAAAAGCAGTTGAACCAGGGGGGGACGACCACCGGTGACGTGGCTAAGTATCGCCTGACAGGGGCAGATTTTATCTTCGTGGGCGTGATCACCGAGGCCAACGCCCAGGCTTCCAAAACAGGGGTCGCAGGAGCCTATAAGGGCGTTGGGGTGGAAACCAGTGGGGAAAAGGCCGAAATTGGCCTGGATGTCCGGGTTCTCGACGCCAAAACGGGGGGGGTCCTCGACTCGGTCGATGTCCGGAAAAAGATCTCCCAGGGCGGATTTTCCGTCTCAGGCCTCGGAAAGCTGTTCGGGAAGAAAAAGCTGAAGGGGGCGAACCTTGGGATCTCCCATGACCATAAGGACAGCATCGACAAGGCGCTTCGGGATTGCATTGAAGAGGCAGTGAACACGCTGGTCAGCCGGTACGAAGAGTAGGGACTGGATATGAAATCGTTTGCCCGGATCACGATTGCATTGGCGGTTCTCCTCCTGGCCCTGCCGACTGCCGGCAGGGCTGATGGGGGCGGAAGCGCCGCCCGGTGGCGGGTTATGGAGCTGCCGGGTACAGGAAGCTGGTTTGAGGGCCGGATGTCCGATCAGCCGGGTTCCGTCCCGGGCCATCAGCGTGGTTCTGCTCTGGGCCGTGGAAGCGCATTTGGAAATGGCCATTACTCCATTTACCTTCTGAATTTAACCCCCGGTGCGGATTACACCCTAGGCCTGCGCTACCCGGCCGACTCCAGAACCAGGCTGGCCGTAACCCTTTTTGACCGCTGGCCAGGGGACCCACAGGCAAAACGCTACCAGTTGTCCACAGGACCGGTAGTCCTCACAAATCCGGACCGGATAGAGTACCGCTGGCGGATCGGTGTTTCAGGCCGAAGCCGGGGCAATCTCGCCTTCGCGGTGGTTCAGGCCGCTCCGGGCATTGCCGGGGCGAATGGCCGTTTCCGGCATTTCATGTACCTCACAACACCGGCCATCCAGCCAAAGAACCGGATCGGGACGGGGATCACCTACCTGAGGGGGCCTTCCGACCTGTTTTTGCCGCAGCAAACGGGAGTTGTCGAGTATGTGATTGAGTACCCCTATAGTGCCCGGGATTATAACACCAGAGGCGGGGATCATCGCGGAAATAAAGGAGATCTGATCCGGAACGGAGATTTCCGCAGGGATGTACGGGAATGGGATGTATTCTCAGATGGGAGTGATCCTGCCGCAGGCGACCATGTGGCATTCGGGGACGACGGGGTGCGGATTTGGAGCGGCAAGGAACCGGTCCCTTCTGGCGTGAGACAGACAATTCGAAGGGACGTTCAGCACGCCGAATCCCTGATCCTGGGGATGGAGTTACGTATCGACCGGGATTCAGACGCGTCGGTCCATACCGATGCGGCGGCGCTTGAACTGACCGTCTGCTACCTGGATTCCGAGGGTAAAAATTACTGCGGCGCGGATGCCTACCGGGTAAAATTCACGACACATCGCGTCGGGCGAGGCGCTAAGGAAACGATACGGGTAAATAAGGGCGAGTGGTTCCCGTTTCAGGATGAATTGATGGACCTTGATCCCAGGCCCCAGGTAGTCAAATCGGTTGCCATCGCAGGGGCCAGTGGCCCCAGGCAGGATGTCTGGATCCGCCAGGTTCACCTGATCGAACGAGGAAATTAAAATGAATGTCACGGGCATATGCAGCAGCCTTATAAACCCCCGACTTGGGATAAGCAGGACAAAAAGTGAAATGGGTGAGAAGGAGATTACCATGAGGCAATTGAATCGGGGAAAGAGATGGATGGTTAGAACGGGGAGATTCCCATTGGCGATGTCGGCCGCCGCGGTCCTCATGCTGGTTACGGGGCTTTCCGGAATCGCGCTGGGCGCGTCAACGAGCGTGGAGACTGTAACCTACACTCCGCATACATTTAATTTCGAGGTGCATCCCCAGGGAGGTTTTATCGGGGGCAATAATGTGTCATTTACTGTTTCCCGCAAGGAAGACCCTCATGGGATCACGCAGCGCTGTAAAAAAGTCAAGTGGCTTTGGGTTGTCCATGATCCCAATCCAGTTTATGGTCGGCAGCACCCCGGGGATTACATCCTTGGGACAAAAGAGCTGGCTCCTCCCCTGTGCAGCTTTACCAACGTGGTTGTTACAGGAAAGCCCTTCAGAGAGGAGGATGTTAATTCGGTCTGTTTCGAGACTCCGATGCGTCCCATACCCGCCGGCCCCCCGGTATTCCTTCCCGGAAAATCATCAGTTCTTGACAAGGAAGTGACAATCGCTTTTCAACAGGACCCTACACAACCACAACTCAATAAGGGTATACCCAGAAAACAAATAATATTAAGAGCCAACATACAGTGCGTGGACAATACCATTGCCGGCGGGACGGTTGAGTCCCACGGTCAGGACGACATACTTCCCCAGGGCGGATCTACAGGCACTGCTGTGGGCACTGTTGCGGGCGTGACGGGCCGAACAGGATTTGACGGCAGACAGTTTACACCCATCGATCCGCGCACGGGGCGCAGGACGACCGCTGGTGGAGGCGGTGCGGTTAACACAGGCGGAGCAGCCCGCTGCGACCTGACCGGAACCTGGGCCGGCTACAGTAACGGAACCAGAAGCACCGGCTGGAAATTTGAAGAGATATTCAAGACCAACGGCGCCGTAACCTATCGTGCCACGCATCTTTCAAACCAGGGAATTCCGACGAACAGTAACGATGGAGCGATTATCCAAAACTCGTCCGGAAACTACCTGTTCCACACTTTGCTGACCAAGATCCCCGGGGTGAACGGCAGTTATCAGGCTTCGAGCATGAGAATCTACGACGCGGACGCGGGCTGCAACAAGCTTACGGAAAGACAGCTTTACGACACCTACTCCGGTACGGGTAACAGGCCGGGCAACTACTGGCTACAGCGGGTCGGCACGGCTTCGCCTCCCCAGCCGGTTCGATCCAATGTGGGTAGGCCGACCGGGCCTGCGAACAGCACTTTCAGGCCCAGGACAGCACCGCGTTTACCAGGGAGAACTTTCAAGCCGGGGCCTGTCACTCCGAAGCCGACTGAACCTAACTGGAACAATTAACCGAAAATTATGTGTATCCGATTGCTGGAGGATCGACCATGAAACTGAACAAACTGTTCCTTGCCGCTTTTTCGGCGGCAGCCCTGATGGTGCCGGTGACCGGCTTTGCCGGCGCCCTCGATCGGGGCGCCCCGCAGCAGCGATACAACCAGGCTGCCGACGAGATGATCCGTGTTCCCGGTACGGTGGGGATGTACGAGCAGGACGCCCAGGCGGCCCTCCAGCAGGCGGGAGTTTCCGCCAACATCCAGTATGAGAAGAAATACAAGGAGGACCTCGCCGGCATGGAAGGTACTGTGATTGACCAGGAACCCGGCGCGGGGGGTATAACCATGCTGGGGTCCACGGTGACCATCACTGTCTACTGGCCGCCTGCGGCGGGCGACCTGCCGCCTGAAGGGTCTGACGGCCAGTACGGTAATGACGGAGCCGACCAGGGCCCGCCGCCGTCTTATCAGCAGCCCCAGGCACCTGAGCCCCAGTGGGACGGCGGCAGCCAGCCGGCCGCCGGCGGGGGGTGGGTACCTCCACATCAACCTGCCCTTGCACCGGTTCCTCAGCCAACCCTGGCCCCACAGCCTGCAGGTCCAATAGTACCCGGCGGGCCGGCTCCGGCCCTCAATTCTCGTGTCCCTGTCGGAGCCTCAGTACCTGCACCGCAGGCAGTACCAGCACCGCAGGCAGTACCAGCACCCACAGTGCCTATAATAGCAACACCGGTACCCCGAACCGTTACACTGGTTGAGCCCAAGTCACCGGCTCCTGCCAAAACACCGATACAGCAGCAGCTCGATCAAAAGGTGCCCGCCAGGGTGGATATCAGGAACAAGATGAGGGGGGTGGACAGGAAAATAACACCCACAACCGGCGCCACAACCTTTACCGCCACGCCGGTACCGCAGACGGTAACACCGGTCAATCAGCAGCCTCCTCCAGCGGCGACCTTTAACGCAACGCCCGTACAGCAGACGGTGACGCCCGTGAATCAGAGTATGACCATTGCCGAAACGCCAACCCAGGACGGTTCGTGTAGATCATGGTATGCGATTGCTCTTGATATTACTGCAGAAGCGCAAAGAATTGCTAAGGAACTTGGTTGTTCACTGGTTAAACCTGAGTCCGTATGGAAACAATGTATTAAACACATTGATGATATCGGGCAATATGTTTATTTCAGCGCACACCTGAAAAACCGTTGGAATCGTCTTGTTAAAAAAACCAGTTGGGCGGCAATCGGGCCGAGAGACCTGACATTCGGCAAAACCCATAAAGGGAGAATATTTGGAACAACAGGACGTATGTTTATAACACCAGTACCTATTAACAAAGAGCACGTTAACATCAAACTTGTAAAAAAGGCCGGCAAGTCCAGAACATCCGTCACAGTTTGTAGTTACATGCCAGGAGGTGACCGTATCAAGGAATGGCAATTTGAAAGCCCCAAAGGAAATAAAAATAAGGGTCAGGTGTGGATTAAAGACCTGCCCAATATGGACGGTAAATTATTGTCCATTCACCTTGATGGCAAGTCAGCGGCGGACACATTCAAATATTCAATATTTCTGGAGAAAAACTAGATATGTGCATATTTGACTGCCCGGTCTATGGGAAATCAGAGGGATGAAAATAATCGCATTAATTAGTTCCATATCGATAAGGAACGCAAGGACCAGAACCTGGGCGAAGTACAACATGTACCTGCGTTTTATCACAAGCCCATAGCCGGGTCCTGTCAGGCAGGTTGCAGACAATGAAGTTGAGTTCTTCGAGTAGGACGTAATTATGGAAGAAAGGGAGACTTTCGATGTGGAAAATGAATAATATCCCGCTGGGGTTCATTGTTATTATTACTGCAGCCGCCTGTATTTTGCTGGGCAGCCAGTGGGCATTGGCTGGTCAGGGCACCGCCCCACTGTATCCCGGGCCGGTGGTTTCTGGAGGGGAAAATACTGCAACCATTGGCGGGGAAGGAGGGGAAGAGACCCGAACCTATAAAATCTACTACACCCGTGTTCCCCTCAACGAGGTCGCTGCCTGGTACGAAGGGAAAATGCCTGAAAAATCGTCGGATAACACCAATAGAATAGTGTTTAACGGTCCCAGGAGAAGTTCCCTCGAGTACGATGCTGTCGTTGTTTGGCGCAACGAATCAGGGATCACGGAATACGACATCCTGGATCCACTTGAGGAGGAGATCGCCTTAGGAGCGGCTGGAGTTGTGAAAACCAACTACTCCCGGAAAGACCTCGAGGCAGTGAAAGCAAAATACGGATATCTGGCTGATGAAACCTTTTCCCCGCACTTCTCCGCGGAGGAAAGACTGGCGGCGTGCCAGGAGAAGATGGAAAGCGGTGTCGCCAGTGCCCAACAGGACCAGATGTCTCTACAGGTTAAGCTGGGAGATCTCGCTCGCCAGGGCCGTTTTGAAGAAATGCAGCAGTATCTGTCTCAGGCGCAGAACGTGACTTCCAACACGACGCAGGCCATGTCTGTAAGCCACTGGGACGACTGGGTTGGGTGCCTCAGCGAGCTTGAACCCGAGGTTTTTCGTGCCGAGATACTGATCCGCATAAAGTAGAAACACATTATTGGGGGCTCGTATTCGAAGGGGAGGAAGAAAAGGGGGGAGTATCCGCCGTCGCTAAAGCTTCCGACTTCGCCTTCCAGGCTACGACGGACAAGATGGCGAGACAAGCCGAGGTGGGGCGCCAGGATGTAGTTAAGTAAAAAATATCTGTTAACCCCCCGGCCATATGGCCGGGATTTGAGAAGAGGGGCTTGAGGTGAAAATACATTGGAAGGTTTTTCTGCTGGTTCCGACTATGTTGCTTTTCCTGTCGGCG